>CALZAJ010000106.1 GCA_945613785.1 uncultured Verrucomicrobiota bacterium
ATCGTGCCTGCGTCTTGCGCCGCAGGTGCATAACCGATAGAGCCGAGATAGGCGCGGAGGTCGCGGCGGACTTCCGACGGCGACTTGCCGCCGGCGACGAGTTCGGCGACGTTCTGGCGCATCGCGTGGAGGATCTTCGCCTCCGTGACCTGGGAGGAGAAGAAGGCGCGGTCGCGGAGGCCGGCCTGGACCTTCGACCAGCCCGCGGTGTCGACGAGCTTTTCCTTGTCGCCGGGCTTCAGGTTGCCGCTGGCGATCAGCGCCTTCTGGAGAATCTTGTCGGAAGGGCTCATGAGAATGCCTCCCATACCGCCTCTTCGGCGGTATTAAGGGTTTCTTCGTCGGTCGGCAGCACGGACTTGTCCGCCTTGATGGTCGCCTTGGGGATGAGCAGCCAGAGCAGCCGATTCTGTTCGATGTCCTTGATAAATCCGTGTGAGGAGTTCTTCGGCCAAATGAGCGCGTACTCGTCCTCGTTCGCGTAGGCGTTCGCCTCGCTGGGCCAGATGCCGGCGACGGACGCGTCGATGGGAATGGCGAGGGCCTTCTTCTTCGGATAGACGGTGCCGCCCTCGTAGTGCATCGCCAGGCCGGGATGGTCGATCTCGACGCGCACGGTCGCGCCGACGACGGAGGCCTCGACGTTCTTCGCGGCGTCCGCGTAGTAGTTCGTCTTCGGCAGGCCGTAGCGGTTCGGCTTGGTGCCGTCGCTCTTCTTCCGCAAATGTTCGATGATGAGCACCTCGACGCCGCGGACGGCCGCCTCCGCCGCGGTGTGCGCGTCGGGGATCAGGCTTTCGGGGTCTATGAGGCGGAGTTTCATCAGTCGAGCAAATGGCTGTGTGCGTCGTTGCCGTACGCGGGAGCGCCCGAGACGTCCTGGGACGCGTCCTCGACGCCGTCGGATTCGGGGACGAATTCGCCGCGGCGGATTTTATCGAAGAGTTCCTCGGCCTTGTCGTAGGCCTTCGTGCGGGACTCGTTGACGGGAAGGTTCATCCGCGTCAGCAGGTCGAAGCGGAGCTTCGCCATCGCGGGGGAGATGAGGGATTCGGGAAGCCAGTCCTCATCCTGCGCCATCCGCACGCGGGAGGGCGCCGAGCGGATGATGCCGCGGACATACGAGCACACCTGCCGGATTTGACTCTCGACAGGATCGTGCTCGAAGTCCGCAGACTTCCTGAACGCATCGATCTCCGCGAGGGAGAGCGACGCGTTCAGGTCGGCTTCATGTACTTTGCGCCACATGAAGCGTTGCTCCTTAGGACGCCGTGCCGAGCTTGACGATGCCGGCCTTGTTGGCCGACGCCGGCGCGCCCTGGACAGCGCAGCCGAACCAGATGTCGGCGTTCGCGATGAGGCGGTTGTGGTCCTGGTCGTCGGCGATGACGATGCCGACCGAGAGACCCGTATCCGGATCCGTCTCCGTGCCGACCTCGAGGTAGCGCGAAACGATCGTGGGAACGCGAGCGATGGAGCCGAACGAGTTCGCCGGAACGATGGCCGCGCGAGCCGTCATGCCCGGGATGACGACGAGGTCCTTGAAGCCCATGAACTGAGCGAGCTCGGTCGGAGTGCCGACGATGTGGTTCGCCGCGAACTTCGCGCGGATGGAGGCGAGCTCCGTGCCGTTGACGGCGAGGACGCTCGTCGCCTTGTCGAGCCAATCAAGGCCTTCGCCGATACCCATGTAACCTTCCATGGTGATCGTGGCGACGGCGGCAATCTTTCCGGCGGCAGCCGTCGACGCGGTGACACCGTCGATCGCGGTCTTGACCGCATTCTGCGCGGCCATCGCGATGCCCGTACCGGCACGCGACGTGAAGAGCTGCTTCATGCGGCTGGCGTTGACGCCCTGGTCGATGTTGACGCCGGTGATGTCGAAGCCCTGCAGGTAATGGGTCGCCGTGAGGGTGGCCCAGTCGGTCGTGCCGCCGGTGCGGTAGTGGTTCGTCTCGGCGTTGTATTCCGAAGCGGCGCTGACGGACGAGACCGGGACCTTGATGGTCGCGCCGGGCTTGATTTCGGCGGACGGCTTCTCGGAGGAGAAGTCGGTGATGCCGAGCTTCTTCAACGCATCGAGCGTGGGCTTGATGTTGCCGAACATCGCCTCGACGGCGAGGGTGAGGGCGGGAGAGGTGAGTGCCATAGTGATTTATTCCTTGTGTTTTTTAGTTGATGAAACGATTCAGCCGTCGATTTCGGCGGCGTGTTCCCGGTAGAACGCGGCGCGCTGGGAGGGCGGAAGGGCGGCCATCGACTCGCGCGTGGCTTTGTTCTTCAGCACCGGCTCCTTGGCCTCGGCCTTGTTGAGGAGCTGCTGCTTTGGCGCTTCGGGCTTCTTCATGCCGGCGAAGAGCTTGACGGTCTGCTCCTTGTTCGCGAGGTACATGGCCTTGATGTCGGCCTTGTTCGCGATTTCCTTGTGTTCCTCGGCGAAGGCCTCTGCCTCGGCGTCCTTGCGGGCGCACTCGGCCTCTTCCTTCTCCTTGTTCAGGGCCTCGTTGGCGGCCTTGAGTTCGGCGACCTTCGCGGCCACTTCCTCATCGGACGTCTCCGGCGCGAGACCCAGCGCCGCTTTGATCTTATCCATGTGCGGATTTTCCTTTTTGGTGGGTTCGATGTTTTCCTTGTTCAAGATGCACTTGCCCTGGATGTTCGGGCGGTTCGTAAGGCCGACGGATTTGAGGACGGTCGGGCGGATGTCAGCGTCGAACTCCCAGACTGGCGAGAGGAAGCGGAGACGCCGGTTGCTCACCGCCTCGGCTCCGATGTCCGTGAACTTGAGGTCGCCGACGAGGCCTTCGTCCGTCACCTGCAGGTTGGAGATCCATGCCGCGGCGCGCGTATCGGAGTCGACGCGGTCCACGGTGCTGGCGTGTTCGAAGTCGAGGAGGATCTCCGGACGCCCAGCTGCAGACCAATTCTCCACGAGTTGGCTGAACGCCTTGGAGTCGCAGATCTGCGTTTTGTCACCATGCGGCCATTCGCCGAAGGGGCAGAGCAGTACGCCCGCGAGGACTTCGCCGGCTTCGATCTTCTCTTGTTTAATTTCGGTGTTCATTTCTCTAAAACCTTTCAACTGATTCTAACGGCCATTCAAGCCCTTCGGGCGGTTTGGACGGTCAATGAGGCGACTTCTTCGCGCGGCGCGTTTTGCAAGGGGATGCAAGGCGCTTTGCAAGCGGGTTGTCCATGACCTCCTAGTCTTGCTTGTTCGTGAGTTCGGGCTTCTTCAGCTCTCCGGCGATGGCCTCAACCATCGCCGCTTCGAGAGCATCCTGCAGGGTGTCCGCAAGATCCTTGCGGGTCTTCTTCGTGGGAGTCGGCGGCTCCTTGTTGAGGAGCATGCCGCCTGGCGCGGGCTGGGGCGTGGCGTCCTTCTCCAGCTTAAAGCCGACGGCTTCCTCAAGTTCGCTCTGGTCGATCGTGTAGCCGGCGCTGCGGAGGGTGGCGGCGAGTTCCGCCGTTTCCTTCTTGCCGGGCTTCTCGACGGCCTCGATCTTGAACTCGGCTGCGACGGGCTTGCCCGGGAACGCAGCCGCGAGGAACGGACGCACCAGCGCACGGTTGATCGCGGCCGAGATGACCGTGACGTCACGGGCGACGATCTGCCGCCAGACGTCCATCTGCGCGCCGCCGGCAAGGCTGCCGGTGTCGGCCTGGGCGAGGGAGGTGAGCGTGCCGCCCGTCGCCATGAGGACGATCTGCTTCTCCTGGTGCTCCAAGAATTGCGAGAACGGGTCTTGCCCGCGGCTTTCGGTGCCGACGGTCGTGACGGATCCGCCGTTCGGAAGGGCGGCGGGCTGTCCCTCGCGGACGGCCTTTGCGGTTTTGAGGTAATCGTCACGCTGCGCGTCGGTTGCGCCGGCGTGCATGGTGGCAATGAAGTTCGGCAGTCCATACCGCTCCACGTAGCGTCCCCAGTCCTGCTCGCCGAGCGCCTTGCGGATGTAGACGATGAGCGCGGGCCAGTCGATCGGGCGCCGGTGCGTGAGCGTGACGAGGCGCGCCTCGGGCGTAATCTCCTCGCAGCCCGTGAGGTCGGTCGACGCCTCGGGATTGTAGTACCATTTCCCGGTATGCTTATCGCAAAGGAAGTTCCACGAGTCGAGGAGGTTGATCCGGCGGACCGTGTTGTCCGGCTCCCAGACGGGTTGGACATGGGAGAAGCCGCGGAAGAAGGCGAGGTCGAGGTGCTCGAGCGCGTCCTCGAAGTTCTCGATGCCGGAGATGAACGCGTCCACGGCCTGGCGCTGCGCTTCGGCGAGGCCCTGATCCTTCTCGGAGGCGCGGGCGTTCACCTGCCAGCCGATGCCGGCGATGGCCGCAGCGCGGCGGTCGACGCACGTCATGAGCGTCGGGTCGCAGTCCTCGATCTCGGCGTAGATCTTCTGGAGTAGGGTGCTGCCGTTCTTCCGGGCGGAGTCGAAGATGGACTTCGCCGCGGAGATGGAGAGTCCGCGGATCGGGTTGACGGTGTCGAGCCAGCTGTTGCGGTTTGGCTTCATGCGATGCTCCTAAATTCCTGGTTGCCGATGGCGAGGTTGAGCGCCTGAGGCGCGATCTCCGCGCCTCCCTTCGCCGCGAGGCAGCAGAGGGCGAGGGCGGCGGCGCGGTCGCTGTGGCCGTCGGCGTTCCTCGGGGCGGAATAGGTCACGTTGCCGCCCGTGGAGACGACGCGCTGGACGGCGTGGAGGTCTTCGCGCAGCGTTCTTTCCACTGGAACGCGAATGCTACGCTCCTCAAACTTGCGACGAAGTAGTCCATACATTTCCCCCTTGGTGGCGACGTTGAACTGCACGCCGCGGCACTTGCCGCCGAGCATCTTGGTCGCCTCTTCGGCGAGCATCGCGCCGATGCCCGTCGAGTCGATGCACACACCCTGCACGCGGCTTGCGCGGGCCTTGTCGACGAGGATCCTCAGCTGGTCCGCGAAGGGCATCTTCGTGAGCGTGTCCACCTCGAGGACCGCGAGGACGTCGCCGAGCTTGACCGCCGTCACGATGACGGAGAGGTCGTGGCTGCGCCCGATGTCCATGCCGATGTAGAGCGGGGACGCGCCGTCGTCCTTGATGGACTCCGACTCGCACTTCCCGATCATCTCGTACGGGAGCAGGATCGCCGTGTTGTCGATGAAGCGGCACATGTACTCCTGCGCCCAGATGTCGTCATCATCGACGCCGTTGCGGAGTTCCGCGAGACGCGCCTGCGCAAGCTTCGGGTCTTTCCCGAAAAGGCCGAGGGCGACCGCATCCTCGATCGTCACGAGGTGCTTGGAGTAGGTCTCGTTATGCTCCCACAGGTCAGCAAATTTGTTGCCGCGGCCTTTAGGAGTAGATACAATCCGAAGGCGCTTCTCTCCGGCAAGAGGATTGGTGATCGAGGGATAGATCGCCGCCCAGATGTCGAAGGGCTTCTCGTGGATGGCGAATTCGTCCAGAATGAGATTTGCCGAATAACCGCGAGCCGTGTCCGGATTGGCAGGGATAGCCACAATGCGAGCTCCGTTCGCGAAGCGTATCTCAGCGCGCGAGAGTAGGGCGTTGGCGGAATCACGTAGTTCATCATAGCTGTCGACGGTCGCCTTGATCGCCTGCGACCACTTCTTCGCCTTCTCCATCCATTCCAGCGCCTGGCGCTCTCCGGCGGAGAGGACCACCCAGAGGTTGGACGAATGCTCGGGCTGGGCCACGGAATCCGTCACCGCCTCGCACGCGGTCGAGAAGGACTTGCCGGTCTGGCGCGACCACATCCCGATCTTGAAGCG
>CALZAJ010000107.1 GCA_945613785.1 uncultured Verrucomicrobiota bacterium
GGCCCGTCAGCGAATCGCCGAACGGCAGCGTCGGCGCCGTGAAACCTCGGAAGACCTGGGCATGCGGACATGAAACTGGCGCAGAGGATTTCCGCCTGGCTGGCGAAGGAGACGCCGTGGTTCATCGCGGCCGTCGCAGTCGTGACGTATCTCGACGAGGTGACGTTCGCGGGCACGTTGCCGCCGCTGTTCGCCTGGGTGCGCGGCAATCTGCAGTCGACCGTGCTCGGCATCATCATGCTGACGATGGGCATGACGCTCACGAAGGACGACTTCAAGGTCCTCGTCTCGCATCCCATCGACATCGCCATCGGTTCGCTGGCGCAGTTCTCGATCATGCCGCTCGTGGCGCTCGGACTGACGCATCTTCTGAACTTGCCGAAGGAAATTGCGGTCGGACTCATCCTCGTCGGCTGCAGTCCGGGCGGCGTCTCCTCAAACATCATGAGCTTCCTCTGCAAGGGTGACGTCGCGTTCTCCGTCGGCATCACCTCGCTGTCGACCCTGCTCGCGCCGCTGACGACGCCGCTTCTCATGCATTACCTCGCGGGCGAAAGGGTGGAGGTGGACGCCGTCGGCATGTTCAAGTCGATTCTCTTCCTGACGCTCCTGCCGATCGCCATCGGCTTCACGGTGAATGCGCTCTGCTCCACGCGGGCATGGTTCGCCGAGTTCAAGAAGCTGCTGCCCGGCCTCGCGGTTCTCGCGCTCGCCTGCATCGTGGGCGGCGTGGTGAGTGCGCAGGGCGGATGCCTCGCGCAGACCGGTGCGCTCATCTTCCTCGCGGTCTTCCTCCACAATACGCTCGGCTATGTCTTCGGCTATGCGACGGGACTGGTCGCGCGCTTCACCAATCCGAAGAAGCGGACGATCGCCATTGAAGTCGGCATGCAGAACGCAGGACTCGCGACCGTGCTCGCCACCAAGCACTTCCCACAAATGCCCGAAGCGGCCATTGCCTCGGCCGTCTCGTGCATCTGGCACTCGATCTCTGGTGCGCTTCTGGCCGGAATCTTCAACGCCGCTGATCGTCTTTTTGCTCGAAAGGTCGTAAAATAGGCGATTTTCAGTTAATTAACCCCTCTGCCGCGAGTACTTGTCAAACAGGGGCTAATTGTTGTATAATATAAATTCACGGAGAAAAATCGAATGAATAGCGAACTTTTGAAGAAGGCCCATGAGAAGATCCAGTCGGTTCCCCTGCTGGTGAATCTGATTTCCAAGCGCGAGCGCGAGCTCATCAACGGCGCGAAGCCGCTGGTGCGTCCGACTTCGCTTGACGAAGACAAGTGCGATATTGCGCTCCGTGAGGTTGCCGAGGGCAAGCTGATTGCCCAAATCGACTTCGACGCCATTGCCAAGGCCGAGGAAGCCAAGGCGAAGTGGACGGAGAAGCACGTCAACGTGAACTCCCTGTTCGCAGACTGATTTCTCTTTGCCGTAGTGGAGGGCAGGCCTGGTGGCCGAGAAGCAGAAACCATTCAATCCCGTCTTCGCCGAGAACCGCAAGGCAAGGCACGACTATACCGTACTCGAGACTCTCGAGTGCGGTATTCAGTTGACGGGGACCGAGGTGAAGTCGATTCGTCACGGCAGCATTTCGCTGACGGGCGCCTACGGGGCGGTTCTGAAGGGCGAGCTCTGGCTGGTGGCGGCCGATATCGCGGCCTACGCCTTCGGCAACCGGTTCAATCATGATCCCAAGTCGATGCGCAAGCTGCTCGTCCACGCCAAGGAGGTCAATGAGCTGCGGCTCAAGACGGAGGCGAAGGGGTTGACACTGATTCCCCTGAAGGTCTATTTGAAAGGCGGGCGCATCAAGGTGGCGCTGGGTGTCTGCCGCGGCAAGGCGGTCCATGACAAACGCGATTCCCTGAAGGAAAAGGCGATTCGCCGCGACCTTGAAAGAGGCGCGTGATTTTTGATACAATACACGAACATTTGTTGAAGATTAAGGAGTAGATGCAATTATGTCGATGATGAAGGGCTTTACGAACGTGTTCCACATTCCGGAACTTCGTAAGAAAATCATGATTACCCTCGGTCTCGTGTTCGTGTGCCGACTCATTTCCCAGGTCCCGACTCCGGGCGTGGATTGGACGGTTCTCGGCAAGATCATCAAGAGCGCGACGGAGAACTCCGGTGGCGGCGGTCTCATCGGCTGGCTCGAAATCTTCACGGGCGGTGCGATTGGCCAGTGCGCGATCGGTACGCTCTCGATCTGGCCTTACATTTCCGCGCAGATCGTGATTCAGCTCCTGTCGTCCGTCATTCCTTCGCTGAGCAAGCTCAAAAAGGAAGGCGAGAACGGTCGTCAGCAGCTCGCCCAGATCACGCGTTATCTCACGATCTTCCTCTGCGTCATCCAGGCGTGGGGCATCGCGACGGCGCTTTCTCATCCCGGCGCGCTCGGCTTCGAGACTTCCGAGCCGATCGTCCGCAACCCGGGTCTGGCGTTCAACCTGATGACGGTCATCGGCATGACGGCGGCTTCGCTCTTCGTGATGTGGATCGCCGATCAGATCACCACGTTCGGCGTGGGCAACGGCGGTTCGCTGATCATCATGATCAACATCACCTCCCGTCTTCCTTCGGCGATTTTCGCGGCTTGGGAGCGTTACTTCGGCATCAACGGCGATGCGTCGACGGCGCAGGGCACCTATGCCGAACTCGGCATCCTGATCTGCTTCTTCCTCCTCGTCGTCATGGGCACGGTCATGCTCACGCAGGGCCTGCGTAAGATCCCGATTCACTCTGCCCGTCGCTCGGTCGTTGGTGGTGCGAACTACGGTATGCAGCAGACGTTCTTGCCGCTGCGTGTCAGCTATGCGGGCGTCATGCCGATCATCTTCGCGCAGCCGCTCATCCAGCTCCCGTCCGCGCTTCTGGTCAAGATCTTCGACAAGGGCGCCGTGCATGACTTCTTCGAGGGTCTGTCTCGTTCTGAGGGCATCAGCTTCGCGATCGTCTATGCGGTCCTGATTCTCTTCTTCACCTTCTTCTGGGTGGCCACGCAGTTCAATGCGATCGACATCTCGGAGAACCTCAAGAAGGATTCGAGCTACGTTCCTGGCTTCAGCCCGGGTCGTGCGACGGCCGAGTATCTCGACGACGTCATGACGAAGATCACGCTGATCGGAGGTCTCGGCCTTCTGACGGTGGCGATCGTCCCGATGATGCTGACGGGTGTCTTCCACATCCCGCAGGTGATCGCGAGCTTCTTCGGCGGCACGTCGCTCCTCATTATCGTCGGTGTTGCGCTTGACACGCTCCGCGTGATGGAGAGCCACCTTCTGGTCCGCAAGTACGAGGGCTTCCTGAGCCACGGTTCGCTGCGTGGCCGCGGCGGCATCTAATCTTCTCGAGAGCTTTTCTCAACCATCGCACGGGTTATTATGATATAATCCGTGCGTTGTTTTTATCATGTTCAAGGGGAATGGATATGGAAACTAATCGTCGTGATTTTCTGAAGGGAACGGCTTGGATGGGGGCGACTGCGGCCATGGCGGGATGTGTCTCGTCGGCGGCAAAGATCTGCTCTCCCGGTGCGATGACTTCCTTTGCCGCACCGGCGCTCAAGCGTGTGCGTGTGGGCATTTGCGGACTGGGCATGCGCGGTCCGGGTGCGGTCCATCGTCTGGCGGCCATTCCCGGTGTCGACGTCGTGGCCTTGTGCGACCTGTTCCAGCAGCGTGTCGATGCGCAGAACGACTGGTTGACGCGTGAAGGCAAGCCGAAGGCCGCGTCCTACACGGGCGAGGAAGGGTACAAGGCCCTCTGCGAGAGCGATCTTGATCTCGTTTACATCGCCACGCCCTGGTCTTCGCACACGCCGATTGCGCTTTATGCGATGGAGCATGGCAAGCATGCGGCGATCGAGGTCCCGAGCGCCATGACGCTGGAGGAGTGCTGGGCGTTGGTCGAGACGTCCGAGCGCACGGGGCGTCATTGCATGCAGTTGGAGAACTGCTGTTACGGTGAGGCCGAGATGATGTGTCTCAACCTGGTCCGCAAGGGCGTGCTGGGCGAGATCCTGCATGCGGAGGGCGCGTACATCCACGATTTGCGCGAGCTCAATTACCTCGATCCGATGAAGGGCGGTTATCAGGGCTACTGGCGTCTCAAATGGAACGCGCGTCATGAGGGCAATCCCTATGCGACGCACGGACTCGTGCCGGTCATGCAGGCGATGAACGTGAACCGTGGCGACCGTCTCGACTATCTGGTCAGTCTGCAGTGTGCGCCGCGTTGCAACGACCTTTACGCCGCGGCGAAATTCGGTGCCGACAGCTGGCAGGCCCAGTTGCATCCGCCGTGCGGTGACATGTCCACGACGCTTGTGCGGACGGTGAACGGCAAGACGATCATGGTGCAGCACGACGTGAACTCGCCGCGTCCGTACAGCCGACTCAACGTCGTGCAGGGTACGCGCGGACTCTTCAGCGGAATTGGGTTTGCCGAGAAGGCGGAGGACTTCATCAGGTTCGGCTGCGGCGCGCATTTCTGCTGGGAGGAGCAGGTCGGGGCGGGAGCGCATGGCTTCTTCGACTTTGAGAAGACGGAGCGCTTGCGCAAGGAGTACCGTCATCCGCTGTGGCAGACCGCGGGTGCCCTGGCGCACAAGATGGGTGGTCACGGCGGCATGGACTTCCTGATGGATCTCCGTCTCTGCTACTGTCTGCAGAACGGTCTGCCGTTGGATATGGACGTCTATGATCTCGCGGCCTCCTGTTCGCTGGCGGAGCTTTCCGAGCGTTCGTGCCGCAACCGCGGTGCGACGCAAGACGTGCCGGATTTCACCCGCGGCGGTTGGAAGACGGCGAAACCCCTCGATCTCGTTTCGGTCGACCTCGAGAAGCTCGGCCTCTCCGACGTGAAGAAAGACGCGACGCAGCTCAATGTCTAACTTGATCAAGAAGATTCTCTCGCACGAGTCGGGTCCGTTCTGGCAGTTCGTCAAGTATGGCTGCATCGGGGTGATGGCAACCTGCGTGCAGGCCGCGGTGTTTTATCTTCTGGCGGCGACGCTGTTGCCGTGTCTGAAGGCCGATGACTGGGCGGTCCGCGTCCTGTCGCTGCCGTCGGCGGAGGTGACGGACGCCGTACGTGGGGTCCGTTTCGTCTGGGCGACGGCAGTTGGTTTCGTCTTTGCGAACGTCTTCTGCTGGCTGATGAACCGCTGGTTCGTCTTCAAGCCCGGACGGTATGCCTGGTCTGTGGAGCTTGTGATGTTCTTCTCCGTTTCGGGCCTTGCCATGGCGCTCGCGACGGCAATCAGCTGGGTGCTGATTCACCAGTGGGGGTTGATGACAACGCTGGCGGTGCTGGTCGAGGTCGTCGTTTCTTTCCTTTTCAACTTTTTTATTCGCAAATTCGTGATATTCAAAGGCTAATTTTGCTATAATACATAATAATGATGCCTTCACATAAATATCTCTTTCTTGCATTTTTGACAGCTTTTGCGGCGGGCGCCCAGGAGCTGGTTGATTCCGTTGCGGCAGACCCTGTTGTCGCTGAGCCCGCGCTTCTCCGTCAGGAGCTCGCCAAGGATGCCGAGGTGCCGGCGAAACAGGAGGCCAATCTGGCGGCTCGGCGCATCTCCACCCGTGTGTTCAAGTTGGCCCATGCCAATGCCGAGGAGGTTGCGGAGCGGTTCAATGCGACGTGGAGCGGTGATTTCGGCGTGACCTGGAAGGTGTCGAAGATCGCCCAGGCGTTCCCGGATTCGAATACGGTGATGGTGACGGCGCCGG
>CALZAJ010000108.1 GCA_945613785.1 uncultured Verrucomicrobiota bacterium
GGTATTTCCTGATATGAGTTACTGTATCAGCGATACTATGTCAATAAGCTCTGACTCTTGCGCTCCTTGGGATATTTGGCGTTTTCATCATGATGGGTTTATTCTGGCTGAAACTGAATTTGAATCACCGTTAAAGGGTTGGATGGAATAATGAGTACTCGAAACAGTTCTGCTGGAAGGAATAGGTTCTTCGATTGTTTTTGTGTTTTTGCGGTTACGGTTATCAGCATATCGGCGCTTTTTTTTATAGGATGTAAACAGCGATTCTTTTTTATATTGCCAGGTATGGGTTTTTTAATGTTTGCGATGGTTGCAGGAGTACTTCTTTGCCAGTCGTATTGCGAACTTGTGAGTAGGAGGTGGCCGGAAACTGTTGGATTAATGAGGTGTGTTAGAATTGTAAGAATCTATACAGGGCGCAGGCATGCGGGCAATTCATCTCCTACGTTTGACTATTATATAGAAGTTGATTATGATTATGTTGTTAAGGGTAGACGGTACAAGGGGAAAAGAGTTTCTTTTGTTGGGAAAGGATATAATTCATGGAAGGATGCTGATTGTGCAAGACGTCCCTTTTTGCAGAATAAAAACATAAAAGTTTATTATTGCCCGCTGATTCCGTCGTTGTCATGCATTGCACATGTTCACCCCCGTGACATTGTGATCAGCCTAAGTGCGGCGGGTGCAGCGAGTGTCGTGTTGCTGGCGTGTACCTTGTTGGCATTTTACTGTTTGCCCTGATATGAGGGTGAAGGGTCAAGTATGTATTGCGTCAAGGGGGAAATGTGAAAAATCCTTTTCTGAAGCGTTCGTGGAGGCCGAGGGGCAGCCCCTAATGGTGTGGTTTGGATGGTGAGGTTGTGCGAAATTATGGTATAATGTACGCCATGAGGCCGTTGCGCAACTTCAAGACCAATCAGTGCTGCCTCGAAATCTCGAAAAAGGAGAATGGAAATGCTGAATTGGATGGACAGTCTCAAGGGACGCTCGATGATGCGTCTGGCTTCGGGGGCTCTGGTCGCGGCGGCGGGATGCGTCTCCGTTGCGGTTGACGGCGGCGCGGTCGCAACGCCGGAGAAGAAAGGTCTGGCGCAGCCTTTGGCGAAGGTCAGGATCGATTCGGCGAGGAACACCAAATATGGCGTTTGGGTGGGGAAGGGTCCGCGGATCCTTGATGCCGACGGGAATCCTCTCCTCGACGCCCAGGTGCATTTCCGCGACGATCCCGAGATGTTCAGGTTCGGACTGGATGAGGACGCCCGGGTGGTGGTGAACCGCTACCTGGACACCTATAATCACAGCGCGAATGTCAATGTCACCTGTCCGGGATATCGGTCGAGGAGGGACGTTCCGATTTTCCAAGGCGAGAAGCTTACGGATGAAATCCGCCTTGAGAAATCCGTCGACCAGCCTCCGTGCCGCGGATTCAACGCCGCCACGGACATTTTTGCGGACTCCAAGGGACGCGTTTACGGATTCGACTTGGTCGAAGGAGACTGGATGCCTCCGCGTGGCTGGGGAAAGACCGAGGACATCCGTGTTCACCTTGCTGCAGACCCAAGCGCGTTGCCGAGCGAGACGAGTTCGCACTTTTCGATCTCGTCGTCAGGAATCAAGCCGAGGCGTTCCGGCGGCTCGAACTGGGAGGAGTTTGTGAAAATCGAATTCCTCGGCAAGGATGACGGATACGGCTACGACCGCAGGGCCTTTGCGGACAGCACGAACCGGGTACTGACGGCTACGGCGTATGGTTCCCTGCCGAACGTTGGATACCGTGTGCGCGGATACTACGGCGAGCTGACCGGATTCTCGATGCGAAAGAAGCATGACTACGACGCCGAGCGAGGCAAGGCAGTTCCGCGGAAACCAGGTGTGCTCGATTGCCTTCATGTTGAGATCTCGGGGCGGGTCAATCGCGAGCCCGGCTTGAAGGCTCTGGTGCCCGCATCCGCCGCTGTCGTGCCGCGCAGTCCGACGTCTCATCCGGTCCCGGGTAACGGCAACGCCCTCGCGTTCGGGCTTTCAGCGGACGAACGGGCGGCGGTGTGTTTCGGCTGGACCCAGGACGGCGCCAAGGTGCCTGAGATCTTTGAGAAGGGCGTCTATACCGCCAATCCGGCGACCGCCTTACCGCGTCTTGTGACGTTGTATTTCGATCCGTCCTACCGCGGCGGCGCGAATTCGCCAATGATCAATGGGCTGCCGGAGCTACGCACCGTGGTGAACATCTGCGACGTTTACGGACAGGGCATCGGCGAGAGCGCGTTCGCCAACAATCCCAAGCTCAACGCCGTCGTCTTCACCGACGGCTATGAAATGACTGTTGCCGGCAACGCCTTTTCGGGATGCGCGACCAATGTCACCGCGGTCTTCGTCGAGGGCGGGCGGGAGTTCCCCCGAGCGTGGCAGTCGATCGCGGTCTCGAATGTCTTCGCCCGGATGTGCAAGGTCGTGACGGGAGGTCGGCAACAGCGGGACACCCTTGCCCGCCCGGAGATCGACACCCGTTTCGGCATTGTCGAGCTTCCGGTGCTAACGATGGACGAGGACCGACTGGAGAAGGAGTATTCCGACGGGCGGATCATTCGCTATTTCAAGGATGGGACAGTCGAGAAGCTGCGCAAATGATCGCCGGAATCGTCATTGCCGCGGTGCTCATCGCGCCGCCAGAGGGACCTTTCCGCTGGAAGGGCGAGGAGGTGCAGCTTCGGCCTTTGGTGCAGTATTTCCGCATTGCGCCGATGAAGGAGCCGACGCCGACGGAGGTTGCGCGGGAGCCCTATTATGGAAACGATCCGGACGAACTGGCCCGTCGCTTCGCGAAGCGTCCCGATGCCGAGTCGGCCTTTGCCGTCATCCGCGGCCTTGCGGCGGCCGAACTCCTTGATAGCCGTGCGAATCCGCAGACAAACCGCTTTGCGTCCGTGACCGCATCGGAACGCGCATACCTGCTTCGCTTCGCCGCATCGAAGGGCCATCGCGACGCGCTTGAGTTCTTCGACGAACGGGGCGAGCCGTTGTCTGGGCGCGAATACGATTATGTGCTTGCGCGTCACCGTTATGCGTATTACCGGCGGCAGCTTCCTCGGGTCGAAACCGGCCTGATTGACTGCCGTTCCGCAGTCAAGGACCCGATTCGCCCCTATCTGGCCGACGCCGAACTGAAGAAGCTGCTTGATCGATATGCGTTGGAGGCGCATTGGTTCCAGTGGACGACGAATGACGCATTGCCGTTTTTCGAGTTCACGCCGAAGGCCTGTTCCACGAACGAGGTTCCGCTCGTCGTGTACGTGCCGGGGTCGGGCGAGCAGGGGACCAACCTGATTGTCCAGTTCAATCAGCGCGCGTGTCTGGAGAAGGTTGTGTCGGCGGAATTCCAGCGGAAGCACCCGTGTCGTTTTATGATCATCTGCCTGCCTGATGAGGCGAATTGCAACAGCGGGCACGGCTATCCGATGTTCTTTGATCCGCGCAGCGAACTTTACCACGATCTGATTCTCAGCTATGCCAAGGAATCTAAGGCCCCAGCGGTCGATCCGCGAAGGATTTACCTCACGGGACTTGGCAGTGGGGGGACGATTGCTGCCGGATTGGCGCTTGACCATCCGGGGCGTTTTGCCGCGGTCGCGCCAGTCTGGTATCATCCGTACGAGGCGATCGTCCATCCCCGCGTTCCCGGCAATTGGCGCTGTTACAATATCTTCAATCCGGATTCCCCGGATCCGGAAGATGACGCCGAGCGCATGAAAAGATTTGCCCGCCGGCGTGACGAATTTATCGCGAACGTACGTGCGGGCGGCGGCGACTGCTCGGTCCATTATGTTCCCAGGGACACGCCTTGGCCGTGGTGGAATGTCGTCTGGTCCGGTGACGAAATCTACGACTGGATGTTCTCCAAGACGGCTCCGGCGGAAGGGCGGTAGGAGTGATTCTTATGAAGAAGATGACGGTCGTTTTGATGGTTGGCCTGGCGTCCCTGTTGGCCGGCGCGCAGACGTGGACGTTCACGGCGCCGCGCGCCTGGTCGCGCACGGAGAAGGCCGCGACGCTCGCGACGCGGGCGGACGGCGCGCTGGAGCTGCGCCACACGTCGGACCAGGACTGGGCCATCCACGGCATGGCGCCGATCGACGTGAAGCCGGGCGACGTGTTCCGCCTCGCCTGCACGTCGAAGGCCCTCGACGGCGTCGCCGCGCCGCGGCCCTATTCGCTCAGCGTGATCCTGCGGGACGCGAAGGGGAAGGTGATGAACTGGGCGTACGGGTCTCGCTCGGCGAAGCCGGGCGAGGCCGTCGTCTCCGAGTTCATGATCCCCCGGGGGGCGGCCCGCATCGAGCCGCGCGTGGTGGGGACTGGCCCCACGGGCGTCGTCGTGGCGGACTTCAAGCTGGAGGCGCGGGGGAATCTTCTGCCGAAGGACGGCGTGCCGCCGGCGGATGTCACGGTGGAGACGGACCACCTCAAGGTCGTCGTCTCGGGGACGGACGCCGCGCTCGTGGTCACGGACAAGCGCACGGGGCGCGTCTGGGCACCGGGCGCACCGGGGACGCTTTTCGTGACCGGCCTTGCGCGGTCGGGCCGCGCGATCTGCGCGACGGTCATCGACCCCGCCTCGCTGCGCACGTGGGGCATCCTCGTCGCGCCGTCGCCGAAGCGTCCCGAACTGCTCGTGACGGTGACGGGCGAGGGCGAGATGCCCGTCGCGCTCGCCTATCCGCAGGCGTTTGCGACGAAGCCGGGCGACCGCCTGATCGTCCCTATGAACGAGGGCATCTCGTATCCCGTCACCGAGCCGGACGGCTTTCCCGGCCGCCTCGTCGCCTACAGCGGGCACGGCATCTGTATGGCCTTCTTCGGCGTGCAGGATGACGCGACGGGCGCGGGCTGGATGGGGATCATCGAGACGACGGACGACGCGGCGGCGGTGTTCCGCCGCCCGGCCGAGGGCGCGCCCTTCGCCGCCGGCGTGAGCTGGGAGGCGCAGAAGGGACGCTTCGGCTACCCGCGCCGCCTCCGCTACGTGTTCTTCGAGAAGGGCGGCTACGTCGCGATGTGCAAGCGCTACCGCGCCTACGCGAAGGCGCAGGGGAAGCTCAAGACCTTTGCGGAGAAGGCGCAGGACCGTCCGCTCGTCGACCGCCTCCTCGGCGCACCGAACGTCTGGTGCTGGGACGGCGACAAGATCGGCATGGCGAAGAAGCTCAAGGCGGCGGGCATCGACCGCTTCCTCTGGAGCGCGGGCGGGAGCGCCGAGCAGGTGGCGGCGCTCGCGAAGATGGACGGCGTGCTTGTGAGCCGCTATGACGTCTACCGCGACATCTACCGCCCCGAGCAGCTCCAGAAGCTCGGCTGGAAGAAGGGCACGAACACGGACGCCTGGCCAGAGGGCGCGGCGTGGAACAGCGCGGACTCGAACGACTGGCGCAAGGCGTGGGGCGTCAAGGCGAAGGATGGCACCTGGACATACTGCGGCTGCATGTGCGACGCCGTCTCGGCGAAGTTCTGCCGCGAGCACGTGGGTGCCGAGCTGAAGACGCACCCCTACAACACGCGCTTCATCGACGTGACGACGGCCGCCGGGTGGGATATCTGCTACAATCCTGCCCACCCGATGACGCGCGGCGACAGCCGGGCCTACCGCATGGACCTCCTCCGCCTCCTCGGCGACGACTTCGGCCTCGTCGTCGGCAGCGAGACGGGCCACGACGCCGCCGTTCCCTTCTGCGACTACTTCGAGGGCATGCTCTCGCTCG
>CALZAJ010000109.1 GCA_945613785.1 uncultured Verrucomicrobiota bacterium
GGTGGCGAGGTCGATGCTGCGGGTCCACAGGGAGACCTTGTTGTCGGCGTCCAGGGAAGCCCAGATTTCATCGGAGAAGGCCGCAAAGTCATTCTCGATGGCTACGGACTCCGGCTCGCCGGTGAAGGACTACGAGCAGAAGGACCTCGGCATCAAGATCAAGGTGACGCCGAAGATCAATCCGAACGGCACGGTGATGCTGACGGTCGAGGAGGAGTACTCACAGGAAGGCGCCGGCCAGATGGTTGACGGCGAAAGCCAGGCCACGACGGTCACACGCAAGATGTCCGCCGACGCCGTTCTCGAGAACAACATGACGGTCATCTTCGGCGGCCTCACCCAGACGACCACGAAGGAGAGCGAGAGCGGCATTCCGATTCTCAAGGACATCCCGTGGATCGGCAAGTGGCTCTTCTCTTCAACGACGCACGAAGAGGCCCGCAGCGAGCTCCTGGTGTTCATGACGCCGTATGTGCTCGACGACGCCGAGGCCGCGCAGGTTGAGGCCCTCCGTCGCAAGAACGCGATCAGCGATGCCCGTCCGTGGGATGATCATGGCTGGTCCCCTTCCGCGCTGGCCGATCCCGTCTCGAAGTCAGAGATGATGCGCCGCCTGAAGGACGAGGCGAAGAAGCAGGATGAGGAGCGCAAGACCAAGCTCGCCATCGAGAAGTGGAAGATGGACCGTGCGAAGGCCCTTGAGAAGATGGATGCGGACGAGCGGAAGTTCTGGCTCGATGCCCATCGTGAGGAGCTCGAGAAGGAAGAAAAGGCGAAGTTCGACGCCGAGGTCAAGGTGCAGGAGGATCTCCAGGCCCTCGCCGCCAAGATCAAGGCCGAGCGCATGGAGAAGGCGAACGCGAAGATTCAGGAGAACGCCAAGGCGCTGGAGGCCGAGAACGAGCACGGACGCCTTGAGGCCGAGAAGAAGGCCGCGGAGGCCGCGGCGACCGAAGAAACGCCCGCCGAGTGAATGCCATGAACAGCAAGACGATATCCATCTTGGTCCTGGCCGGCGCCATTCTCGTGGCGGCCGTCGCGGCGATCGTCGTGACCGGCAACCGCAAGGCCAAGGCCCGTGCCGAGGCTGATCGGGTCGAGGCCGCGGCCGACAAGGCGAAGGCGGAGGCCAAGAAGGCCGAAGCCGAAGCGGCGTCGGATCGCGCGAAGGCCGAGTCCCAGAAGACCGCTCTCAAGCTGGCCGAAGAAAACCGCAAGGCGCAGGAAGCCGAACGCGAGGCCTCCGCCAATGCGGCCGAGAAGGCCAAGGAAGACCGTGCCCGCGCCGAGGCGGAGAAGGTCCGGGCGGCGTCCGAAGCCCAGACCGCCGCCGACAACCGTGCGGCCGAGAAGTCCAGGGCCGAGACGGCTCGTGCCGAGGCCGAGAAGGCCAAGCAGGACGCGCTCGCCGAGGCCGCCAAGGCGCAGGCCGCAGCCGATGCGCTGGCGCGTGAGAAGCTGGTGGCGGACAAGGTCATCGCCGAGCAGAAGCTTTACGAGCTCAAGCAGCTCGACCTGGCGACACTGGAGCGCGACCTGCTCGCGTTCAAGCGCGATCTCGACGAACGCGAACGGGCGCTGCAGCCGGAGAAGACGATCCAGGACCTCGCGTGGGTGTCCATGGAGGATACGGTCCTGGGCGAGGACGGCACGGTCCATAAGCGTGAGAAGGTGCCGTATCTGGCCGAGAACGACAAGAGTCTGCCGAAGGGACAGCGTACGCTCGCCAAGGCGCAGCGCCTGTTGCGCGAGGCGAATGAACGGCGTGCGTCCGCCCTGCAGTCCAACGTCACGAGCCGTCTTGAAAAGCTTTACGTCGCCGCCATCCGCGAGGATCGCGTGACGGACGCCGAATATTACAAGAAATCATTGAAGTCGCTGTACCCCGGTTGGGAGTACAAGCCGCCGGAAAAAGATCAGGAAGTGAGCAAAGAATGAGTCTCTCCGTAGGTATCGTGGGCTTGCCGAACGTCGGCAAGTCTACCTTGTTTAACGCCCTCACCAAGAAGCAGCAGGCCGCCGCCGAGAACTATCCGTTCTGCACGATCGAGCCGAATACCTCCATCGTCGAGGTGAAGGACTCCCGTCTCGAGGAGCTGGCGAAGATTGACAATCCGCAGCAGATCATCCGCGCGACCGTCGAATTCACCGACATCGCGGGCCTTGTGAAGGGCGCGTCCAAGGGCGAAGGTCTCGGCAACAAGTTCCTCGCGAACATCCGCGAGTGCGATGCGATCCTGCATGTCGTCCGTTGCTTCGAAAACGATGACATCATCCACGTCCAGGAGGGTGGCAACAAGTCCGCCCCGATCGATCCCGCCGGCGATGCCGAGGTGATCGAGACGGAACTCGTCCTGGCGGACATGGAACAGCTCCAGAAGCGCTACGACCGCGTCAAGAAGGAAGCCCAGGCGAAGCCGCCGCTTCGTCCCGAGGCCGAGGCCTGCGGCGCGCTCCTGAAGCACCTCGAGGAGGGCCATCCCGTCCGTACGTTCCCGCGCAAGGACGGCGATCCGATCCTGCCGGTCCTGAAGGATCTCCATTTCCTGACGGACAAGAGCGTGATCTACTGCGCCAACGTGTCCGAAGACGACCTCGCCGATCCGACCGCCAACCCGCACGTCGCCGCGCTCAAGGCCTATGCCGACAAGCAGGGGTGCGAGATGGTGACGATCTGCGCGCAGATGGAGGCGGACCTCGCGGGTCTTTCCGAGGAAGAGGCGAAGGAGTTCCTCTCCAGCTACGGACTCGAGGAGTCTTCGCTCGATCGTACGATCAAGCTGGCCTACCACACGCTGGGCCTCGCGAGCTACTTCACGTCGGGACCGAAGGAATCCCGCGCCTGGACGTTCCACCGCGGTTGGAAGGCCCCCAAGTGCGCCGGTGTCATTCACACCGACTTCGAGAAGGGCTTTATCCGTGCGGAAGTGATCGCGTTCGAGGACTACATCAAGAACAACGGCACTTCGGGTGCTCGCGCCGTCGGCGCACTCCGTCCTGAAGGCAAGGAGTACGAGATGAAGGACGGCGACGTGGTTGAGTTCCTGTTCAGCAAGTGAAGAGAAACGCGACCAAGTGAATAGGTTATAGTGAATAGGTTATAGTGAAGAGGAAGTTATGAAGTTTGTTTCTACGCGTAAGGGTATTGAGGCGTCTAGCGCTGAAAGTGTGTTCCAGGGGCTTGCGCCGGACGGCGGACTGTTCGTGCCGACGATGACCGGCGTCGCGCCGATCGATTTCACGACGATCAAGACGATGCGCGACGCCGAAGAGGCGGTGATGGCGCGTCTCTTCGATGACCTGCCGGCCGAGGTCCGTACCGCCGCCGCCGACCGTCTCCTGTCGCGTTTCCCCGAAAACGATCCGATCCCGCTCGTTGATGCGGACGGCATGAAGATCCTCGAGCTCTTCCACGGCAAGACGGGCGCCTTCAAGGACGTCGCGCTCTCGATGCTTCCCGTGTTCATGAAGCACGCGGCGGGCGGCAAGCGCGTCCTCATCCTCACGGCGACGTCGGGTGACACCGGCTCCGCGGCGATGCAGGGCTTCGCGGGCGTCGAGGGCACGGAAGTGCTCGTTTTCTTCCCGAACGTCGGAACCTCAAAGGTGCAGCGTCTCCAGATGACGACCCCGGCGGACAAGAACGTCCACGCCGTCGCCATCAAGGGCAACTTCGATGACGCGCAGGCCGCGGTGAAGCGCATCTTCGCCGACAAGGCGATCAACGACAACGCGGCCGCCCACGGCGTCACGCTCTCGTCCGCCAACTCGATCAACACCGGCCGTCTCATCCCGCAGATCGCCTACTACGTCCTCGCGTCCGCCAAGCTCGGCGAGACGTATGACGTCGTGGTTCCCTCGGGCAACTTCGGCAACATCCTCGCCGCGTACTACGCGAAGATGCTCGGCGCGAAGATCGGCAAGTTCGTCGTCGCCTCGAACGTGAACGACGTGCTCGCGCGCTTCGTGAAGACGGGCGTCTACGATCCGGGCGAGGTCTTCACCATCACCAACTCCCCGTCCATGGACATCCGCAAGTCGTCCAACGTCGAGCGTCTCCTGTGGCTCATCTCGGGCGGACTCGAAGGCGATGTCGCCGGTGCCTGCGCCGAGACCGCGCGCATGATGAAGGACATGGCGGAGAAGGGACGCTACGAGCTCTCCGAGAAGGCCAAGGCGCGTCTCCTTGCCGACTTCGAGGGCGGCGTTGCGACGCCGGAGGAGACCGAGGCGGAGATGCGCGGCGTCAAGGACCGCTGCGGCTACATCCTCGATCCGCACACCGCGGTCGCGACCTTCGTCGCCCGCAAGCTCGGTTATCCGAAGGCCAGCAACCCCGTGGTGATCGCCGCGACGGCGACCCCGTACAAGTTCCCCGAGACCTGCCAGCGCGCGTTCGGTGCCGATGTCCTCGACAATCCTCCGCCCAGCTTCAAGGATCTCGAGACGCTCCCGATCGCCCAGACGCGTGTCTGCGAGATCGACAAGATCGACGACGAGGTCACGCGCCTCTTCTGAGGTCGCGGGCTCCTGGAACAGAAAGAAGCGCCTGGAATGATCCGGACGCTTCTTCTTTTTGTCTATCGCGTGATCGCGGCTCAGTGCTTGTGCTTACCGCACTTGCATGCGTGGCCATCGCCGTGGCCGTGGCCGCCGCAGCACTCGTGGCCATCGTCGTGGTGGTGGCCGTGGCCGCCGCAGCACTTGTGGCCGTCGCCATGGTCGTGGCCGCAGGAGCACTTGTGCTCATCGACTTCGGTGAATTCGATTTTCGCGTTGGCGCGGAGGTCGGCGACGAAGGCGTCCATGGCCTGGCCGCGCGCGTTGTGGCGGAGGAGGTCCTTGACCTGGTCATGGACGTCGACCAGCGTCTGGGCGCCGCCGGCCTTTTCGTCGGCCTTGTAGATGATGTGGTAACCGAACTGGGTCGTGACGATGCCGGAGACCTCGCCTTTCTTCATTTCGAAGGCGCACTTGTCAAATTCGGGGACCATCATGCCGGGACCGAACCAGCCGAGCGAACCGCCCTGCTGACCCGAAGGGCAGTCGGAGTGCTTCTTGGCCTCTTCGGCGAAGTCACCGCCGTTCACGATGCGCTCGCGGATCTCACGGATCTTCACGAGGGCGGCGTCCTTCTTCTCGGGCAGATCGCTGTCGTCGACCTTGATGAGGATGTGCTGGCAGAGGACCTGGGGAGCCGTGACGTACTCCTCCTTGTGGGCTTCGTAGAACTTGGTGACCTCCTCTTCGGTCGGGTCATCGATGTGGGCGCAGGCCTGGTTGACGAGCATGTTGACGCGGGCACCTTTCTCGAGCTCCTTGCGGAAGGCCTCTTCGGTGATGCCCTGGGCCTCGAGGGCCTTCTTGTAGTTCTCTTCGCTGCCGACCTGAGAGACGACGCGGGCGACTTCGGCATCGACGTCCTTCGCCGTGACGGGGAGATCGAGCTGGTTGGCGCGGTCGAAGAGGAGCTTCGCGCCGATGGCCTGGTCAAGGGCCTTTTCCTGGAGCTTGGGGAGGTTGGTCCTCACTTCATCGATCGTCATGCCGTGGCTCGTGTAGAACCGAACGAGGCGGTCGAGTTCGAAGTTAATCGCATCGGGCGAAATGGTCTGTCCGTTGACAATCGCAGTCTTCATCATGTGTCCTTATTTGGTTAATTTCATAATTATATCAAATTTTGATGCTGACTGTACCACGGGGATTTCAGATAGGTGAGGTTGGGCTAATGTTTGC
>CALZAJ010000110.1 GCA_945613785.1 uncultured Verrucomicrobiota bacterium
CCCTGATCCAGGGGTGTATCTTTTCTTCGTCCGATACGGTAGAGACATATCTGGCGCGACTCAAGAAGGTTTGGGTTCACAAGAACGATGCCGATCCGCTGGAGGTCGGCAGAAGTCTTTTGTCCCTGCAGATCGTGAAGGATCTTCTCCTCGTTTTGAAGGACGGCGTGCTGACAGTCGACGCCGTGCGCGACCGGCTTGAGGAGAATGTGGATTTCCGGCGGCTACGGCAGCAGTTCGGCGAGGACGTGTGCGATATTGTCATCGAGAACCTGCTGGCGCTTATCGCCTTTGCAAAGCGTGATGTTGGAGGAGGCAAGCGTGCGCCTTTGCTGTACCTGCAGGTTCAGCTGTGGCAACGCGAACTGAGCGGCATCCTCCGCTACGTGCAGCGCACACCGGAGTTCGTCTGGCGTGGGAGTCTCAAGTCCGACGGCAAGAGGGTGGCGCTCCCGATGTGGTTCTGCCGCGAATGCGGGGCAAGCGGATGGATCAGCCGAAAGTTGGCGACGGATACGAAGTATTCGTCTGATGTGAAGGTCGTGACGAACGCCTATTTCGAAAAAGACCGCGACCTCCTGTTGCTGAACACCGAAAGCGCCCATCACAAGCCGGTTGACGATTATCTGGGAGAGAACGCCTTTACCGAAAGCCGGTACGTGCACACGGGAGACCTGAGCGAGGCGCAGCCTGACGAGGACGGCATTGTCAGGTTGCGGGCGTGCCGACGGACGACAGAGACGGCCAACGGGCGGCAGAAGTTTGCAAGGGTGTGTCCCGAGTGTTGCGCCCGGGATACGATGGCCTTCGTCGGCGGCCGTACGTCGACTTTGTCGAGCGTGGCCGTGAGCCAGGTCTTGGCGAGCGATTTTGACGCGGAGGACGTTCGCAGGCGCAAGTTGCTGCTCTTCAACAACAGCGTGCAGGACGCTGCGCATCGCGCGGGCTTCTATGAGGCGCGCACGTTTCGTTTTCTTTTCCGCCAGTCGCTACAGAAGTACATCAACACATTGACGGCCCCGGTCAACCTGGTTGAGCTGCAGAATGGCTTTCGCGCGTATTGGCATGAGCAGCTGAAGGACGAGGAATATTATTTTCGTTTCCTTCCGGCGGATCTCGCCACCCGCATCGACCTGCACCGCAACTATCGTGACGGAGCGGGCTTCCTGCCGAACTTCAAGGACGAGTTCGAGTTGCGCGTCGATTGGGAGATCCTGAGCGAATTCTCGCTGACGGCGCAGCTGGGGCGTACGCTGGAGAAAACCGGGGCGTCGGCAAGTTTCTTCCGGCGGGAAGATGTCGTCAAGGTCTTCGACGGCATGTCCGATTGGATGAACGCCAATCAGATGGGGTCGATTTGTGAAAACGAGGAGGCATTCCTTTCGTTTGTTCACGGCATTCTCCAGCGCATGCGCCTGCATGGCGCGGTCGATCATCCTTATCTCGAGAAATATCGCAAGGAATCTCTGGCCGTTTGGGCGCTCAACTGGAACCGAGATTCGCGTCACTTCCTGAACAAGCGTCTCGGCGGTAGCATGCAGTTCCCGAAGCTCGTGGGTGTCGTGCGGGACGGACGGAATGTGGAGCTGCTCGACTTCGTGACGGCGCGGAATGACAAACGCGCGACATGGTATACGAATTATTTCATCAACACCTTCAAGGACTCGGCTGTCGTCGGCAACGTTTCGCTTTTTAACGACTTCATGCGAAAGCTGATGGACGTCATGGTGGAGACAGGATTGCTGACACGAGAAGAGCAGGGCGGCGGCAACTATGCGCTTGATCCGTCCCGGATCTGGATCAGCAAGAAGGTCCGGCACATCCAGTGCGAGAATTGCCAGTCAAGGCTGTGCGTGGCCGCGGCAGACACCCTGGGTGAGGGAACGCATTGCCTGGATTACAAATGCAACGGAATCTATTCGAACGAGATACGTCCCGAACTTAACTATTATCAGCAGATCTACAACCGCAAGGTCTCGCCGCGTGTGCATGCGCATGACCACACGGGGCTCTTGGAACGCAAGGACCGGGAGGAACTCGAACGGGACTTCAAGGAGCATCCGTCCTCGGATTCGGTCAACGTGCTGGCGGCAACGTCGACGCTGGAAATGGGCATCGACATCGGCGACTTGAATGTTGTCGGGAATTCCGACGTGCCTCCTACGGCCGGTAACTTCCTGCAGCGAATCGGGCGCGCCGGTCGAAAGGAAGGGACTGCTCTTGTCCTGAATTATGCTGGGTCGGGCGAGCCGCATGACATGTATTACTTCACCTATCCGGAAGAGATGATGGAGGGTGAGGTGTCGACTCCGGGCTGCTATCTGGAGGCGAAGGAGATCCTGAGGCGGCATTTTCTCGCCTCGTGCATTGATTCGTGGACGAGTTCCTCGTCAGGGAATCAGATTCCGCGGCAGATTCGAGACTTGCATCTGATGTCGGAGGGCGTTTTGGCGTCCGACGCCTTCGTCTTCAACCGCATCATCACCTACATCAAGTCCAACCGGACGACGCTGTGCTCGTCCTTCAGCGCTCAGTATGACGAGCCCGTGCGACCGGCCGTTGCCAAGGTGTTCGAGTCGCTGGACGACGAGTCGTTTTACCAGCGGATCTTCCAGGTCTTTGCCTCGCTTTCAGACAGGTTGCATGCCTTAAGCGTTGAACTGGACATTCTGAAGGACCAGAAGTCGCGTATCCAGCCGAACGATCCAGCCCTCAAGCAGATCGACGATGTCATTCGCTCCGTCAAGCACCAGTACGGGAAAATCGTTGAGACGAATGTGCTTGAGTTTGCGACCAATGCCGGTCTGCTGCCGAATTATGCGTTCCCGGAAACGGGTATCAAGCTGGAAGCGAGCATTTACGGTTCTCGGGCCAAGGAAGACAGCGAGAGTAATCGTGCCGCAACACAGACGTTTGAGCTTGTGCGCCCGGCAGCTCAGGGCATTCGAGAACTTGCGCCTGGAAATGCTTTTTACACGCAGCGTCGGAAACTGAAGATCACCGGTGTCTCGACGTTCGACTGGAAAGATTCACTCGCCGAGATGCGGTATTGCTCGAACTGTGATGCACTCGTATTGAAGGGGGATGACGGATTCGAGGCATCAGAATGCCCTAAATGCGGGGATCCTTCATGGGGTGTCAACAAGCATCCGATTTTGAAGTTCACGGGTTCGCGGAGTCAGGTGAAGAGTGAGGAGGCTGCACTTGATGACTCGAGTGATGATCGCACGAGCGAGCACTTTCTTGTCAAGCGCCATTATGGGTTCCATCATCAGGGTGCCGTAACCTCCTATGCCCTGAGAGGTACGGGATTTGGCATCGAATTTTGCAACCGACTTGATTTGTATGAGGTCAACTACGGCATGCAGATGCAAAGCGGTTCGCGTACGGAGGTCAATAACGATGACGGCATTCCCGTGCTGGGCTTTGTGACCTGCCGTCATTGCGGCAAGACGGTTGCAGTTGTTTCCGGCGGCACAAGGGTCGAGGACTTCCATTATCCGTTTTGCCCGCATCGTACGGCGACTCTTGCCGATGACGACGCTGGTGCGATCTTCGAGAAACTGTATCTCTATCGGCACCTGCGCACGGAAGCGATCAAGGTCTTGCTGCCGGTGCAGGTTTTCGAAAGTGCGGAAATGTCGGAGATGTTTCGCGCAGGGATCGAGAGAGGGCTGAAAGACTACTATCGGTCCTCGCCCGAGCACATCAAGATTGACGCGTATGACGAGGTCAACCGTGCAACGGGCAAGCTCGATCATTATCTGGTCATGTATGATGTGATTCCGGGCGGCACCGGTTACCTCGGGAAGCTTTACAACACGGAGGAGTTCTCGGCTCTGTTGCGCAAGACGTATGAGCGCATTCGGGATTGTTCGTGCCAACTGGAAGGGAAGGACGGCTGTTACCGCTGCATTCTCTCGTACGACAATCAGTTCCGGCGTAATAATTTCAGTCGTGAGACGGCGGAAAGGAAGTTCAAGGAGCTGGTGGACAATGCCTTCGACTGGGAGGCGATTCCAGGTTCGATCGGAACGGTTTCGCAGAGTGGGGTCGCCGAGGACAGCGAGCTTGAATTGAAATTCGTCGAGGTTCTGAAGACGGTGGCGCGGGATAACGGGGGGAGCTTTGAGAAGGTTCCAGACGCTGACGGCTATCGTTACGAGCTCGTGTTGACCGACCGTGAGGCGGATACGGAGCTCAAGTATTATGTCATTCCTCAGTTCCGCCTTGGAGGGCAATACGGGGTCAAGCACTATACCGTTGCGGACTTCGAGATCATCTGCATGGCGGCCAGGATCGAGGGGTGGAAATACGACCGTCTTGAAGAATTGCCGATGTGGTCCGTTTTCCTGGATGGTTACGCCTATCATGCCAAGAAGCCGAATCTTCGGTTTTACGGAGACAAGACGAAGCGTGACGGCATCCGCGATTCGAAATCGCATCTGATGTATTCCTGGACCCTGACCTGGGAGGACATCAGGCTCTTTGAGGGAGGAAACGAGGATTCGCTTGGGTTGAATTCGGTGTCGCGCTTCGTCGAGTTCCTGAAGGCTCCGACTCCGGGACGCATTCTGCCGGCTGCGCTCGGATGCATTATTGACGCGGAAGACTTCCTTGGACACGGCGGTGCGCTCTATTCGGGAACGGTTACATCCGATCTCTCGGCGTACGAGGCGATGAGCGGCGAGGAAAATGACGCGGAGATTGGGCGCATCTGCGACGGGTGCCTAAAGTACGAGCTTGCCGTTTCGCGTGTCGAAGAGGCGATTGATCAAGACGAGTGGGCCGGCTTCTGGCGGCGCTACAATCTGCTTCAGTTCTTCACGAATCACCGTGTGGCCGCAGAGGAGGCAGTGGCGGTTCAGACTGTTGACCGCGACGAGGTGAAGGCGTACTATCCGGGCTTGGAGGCGATTGTCGATGCGCTTCTGGACAATCAGGTTGAGTTCTCCCTTGAGGGCGACGTCGATCTGGCCGATGCCGACGGCGTTGTGATCGCAGAGGCCGGGATGATTCTGCGGACAAGGAAACTCGTGATCGATCCGATTGACGAGAATTCCAGGGCCGTGTTCGAGGCCGCTGGCTATCGAGTCGTGCGTGCGGAGGAATTTAACATTGACGAAGTGAAAGGAATGTAGCTATGGCGAGATTGTTTTTGTCGGATACGTTCTATGAGGCCGTGTTGGCATTGCCGAAAAACGCGCAGAAGAAGGTTGTCGCGTTTCAGAAGAAGTTCCGGGAGAACACCACGACGAACGGATTGCATCTCGAACCCATTCGGCAGTTCAAGAACGACACCATGCGCACGGCGCGCGTGGACGACAATTATCGTGCAGTGATCGGCGTCATGGGTGGAGAGAATTATTATCTTCTCTATGTCGGTGCGCACGAAGATGCCTACAGCTGGGGGACAAGCAAGACGATCAAATGGAACGCCCATACACAAGCCGTGCAGTTGGTCCCCGTCGTAGAGACGAAGAACAAGGATGTGACTGATATTTCGCGGGGAGCAAGTGTCAAAACGTTGCCGCTCAAAGACATTCCTTCGGAAAAGCTCCTGAAGATCGGCGTGCCGGAGGCTTTGGTGGCGCAGGTTGCCGCGATTGAGGACCTTGACGGGCTGGCAGAGCTCGAAAAGGCCCTTCCCACGGATGCCTTTGAAAATGTTTTCAATGTTCTCGATGGCGGAAACATTGATTCGATTGTCAAGGAGATCGAGGAG
>CALZAJ010000111.1 GCA_945613785.1 uncultured Verrucomicrobiota bacterium
GTTCCTTGACAAGCGCCAGGGTGTCCTTGAGATCGCGTTCGATCTTGTACATTTCGCCGCCCGCGCCACGTCCGAAGGACGGCGGATCGAGGATGATCGCGTCATAGCGACGTCCGCGGCGGATCTCACGCTTCATGAACTTGTGCGCATCGTCGACGATCCAACGAATCGGACGATCCGTGAGACCGTTCAGGGCCGCATTGTCGCGTGCCCACTCGACCATGCCCTTCGACGCGTCCAGATGACACGTCTCGGCGCCGCCAAGCGCCGCCGCCATCGTGCTGCCGCCCGAATAGGCAAAGAGGTTCAAGGCCTTGCAGCCCGGGCGCTTCGCACAGGTCTCCCGAATCCATTTCCACTGGGCGCGCTGTTCGGGGAAAATGCCAAGATGGCCGAAATCCGTGCCGCCAAGCTTGAAGCGGATGCCCGCCGTCTCGATCTGCCACTCCTTCGGCAGATTGGAGCGTCCGTGCCAGCGATTGCCGTCCTCGCGATCGAACGACGCGTCGGCGCGGGACCAGTCGGCGGAGGATTTCACAGGACGCCACATCGCCTGGGAACAGGGACGCGCCAGCACGTACTTGCCGAAACGCTCGAGTTTGCGTCCGTCGCCGGAATCAAGAAGTTCGTAATCGTCTTTCATCACAGGCCCTTGGCTTTCATGACTTCGTCGAAATTGACCCGTAGCGGGACCGTCGGGAGGTAGGAACGGTTCTCGATGGCCTCCGAGAGTTCCTGCGCCTTGTCCGTGTCATACCACCAGTAGGTGAAGACGGACTCCTCGTCGCCGTAGCGGGAAAGGATCGTGTCGGGCATCCCGAACTTGTTCCAGTACAGCAGACGCACCTCGCTGATCTGCCAGAGCAGCGCAAACGGACACTGCTCCGCGATCAACGCATCAATCCGGCGGTAGACGTCCTGGCGGTCGGACATGTGCTCCATCTCCTTCTCCGCGGCAATCAGACGGTCCGCCTCTTCCGACTTGAAGCCCGTGTAGTTGTTGCTCTGCTTGCGGTCGGCCTCGGACGACAGCCACGCGACCTCGGGACAACGGAAGATGCTGGCACCCATGGACGCCCAGGTCATGTCGAAGCTGAAGGAGTCCATATCCCGCATCCAGGCGGCAAAATCCTTCACCTCGATGTGCATCTCAATGCCCAACTCCTTCAACGCCGCGTTGAAGAGAGACAGGAACTTGGTCTCGCCGGGACTGCGCGAGAGGAAGGTGAACGCGAACGGACGCCCCTCCTTCTCAAGCTTACCGGTCTTCTCGTTCTTCACGAACCCGGCCTTCGCGAGCAACGCCTTCGCACCCTCGAAATCGTAGAGATACAGGGGATTGGCGCACGGATGGGTCTCGTCGTAGAGATCGGTGTAGTAGGAATTGAGCAGGAAGTATTCCCCGTACATCATCGTGCGGTTCATGGTCTCGCGATCGATCAGCTTCGACATGGCGATGCGCACGTTCACGTCGTCGAACGGCCAGCGACGCATGTTCATCGCAAACCCCTGGTAGCCGACCGGGTTGTGGTTCTTGACGCGACGACGGACGATCCAGTTCTTGTCGAACTTCTCGCCACGCGTCTCATTGGCCATGATGCGGGCCGTATAGACGGGATAGACGTCGATCGCACGCTTCTTGAGGGCCTCGAAGGCGTTCTCGTTGCTCACGTAGTAGCGCATCACGAGTCGGTCGAAGTTGCAGATGTAGCGGCAGCTCGGAAATTCGCCGCGCCACCAGTCCTTCACCCGCGAGAACTCCGTCTCGACCTGCTCCTCGATACGGGACAGGCGGTACGGACCTCCCACCGGCGCGCCCATAAGATCGAGCTTGTTGAAGTCCTGACCATCGAAATGGTGCTTGGGCATGACATAGAACGTCGAGCAGTTGAGCAGATCCCGCCAGTCCTTGGTCGCAGAACCCTTCTTGCGGATACGGACCGTCCGGAGATCGATAACCTCGGGCGATTCGAACTGGCCGAGGATCATCTTGTGCGGACCCGTATCGCTCATCGGCGCCATCACCTGGTCGAAGGTCCATTTCACGTCCTCGGCCGTCACCGGCACGCCATCGGACCACTTCGCCCGCTCGTCGAGGACGAAGGTGAAGACGTTGCCGTCGTCGGAGACCGCCCAGCGGCGGGCAAGGCCCGGCACGAATTCCAACGTCTCGGAATCCGTCCCCAGCAGCGTCTCGTACATCAGCGCAAAGGTCATGCGCGTGTACGTGTTGTTGTCCGTATAGGCGTTGAAGCTCTTCGGAGGCTGCGACCCGTTGAAACGGATCGTGCCGCCCTTCTTCGCATGAGGCGACGCAATGGGATCAGGCGTGTCCTGCCAGTCCTCGGCCGGATACCATTTCTCCCCGGCCACCGCGCTGAACAGCGCGGCACCGGCCAGCATCGCCCCTGCGAGAAGACGCGTCATCTTCAGAGGACCTTCTTGAGACGCTCGATCGCCTCAAGGACGTTCTCGCGGGAGTTGAACGACGAAATGCGGATGTAGCCCTCGCCCGCCTTGCCGAAACCGGCACCCGGAGTCGTGACCACGTTGGCCTCCTTGAGGAGCTTGTCAAAGAACTCCCAGCTGTCGCCCTTCACGTCCACCCAGAGGTACGGCGAGTCGCCGCCACCGGTGACCGTGTAGCCGAGCGCCTGAAGCGCCTCCTTCATGAGTCGTCCGTTCTCGAGGTAGAAGTCGATCGTGGCCTTGCACTGGGCCTGTCCCTCGGCGGAGTAGATCGCCTCGGCACCACGCTGCGTGATGTAGCTCGCGCCATTGAACTTCGTCGTCTGACGACGCGTCCACATCGGACGGAGCTCGACCGGCGTACCGTCGGCCGCATAGGCCATCAGACCCTTCGGAACGACCGTGTAACCGCAACGGATGCCCGTGAAGCCCGCCGTCTTCGAATAGCTGCGGAACTCGATGGCGCAGGTGCGGGCACCTTCGCACTCGTAGATCGAATGCGGAATGCCGGGCGTGCGGATGAAGGCCTCGTACGCCGCGTCAAAGAGGATGAGCGCCTTGTTCGCATTGGCCCAGTCGACCCACTTCTGGAGCTGCTCCTTCGTCGCGACCGCGCCGGTCGGATTGTTCGGATAGCAGAGATAGACGACGTCGCATCCCGCCGCGGTCTCCGGATCCGGCACGAAGCCGTTGGCGGCGTTGCAGGTGAGATAGGTCAGGCCAGGATAGCGTCCGTTCTCGCTCTTGCCCGTGCGGCCCGCCATCACGTTGGTGTCGACATAGACTGGATAGACGGGATCGCCGACCGCGATCTTCACGTCGTTGCCGAAGAGCTCCTGGATGTTGCCGCAGTCGCACTTGGCGCCGTCGGAGATGAAGATCTCGTCCGCCGCGATGTCAATGCCGCGGTCCTGGAAGTCGACCTTCGCGACCTTTTCGCGGAGGAACGCATAACCCTGCTCGGGACCGTAGCCGTGGAAGTCCTTGCGGCCGGCTTCGTCGTCGACGGCCTTGTGCATCGCCTCGACAACCGCCGGAGCGAGCGGTTCCGTGACGTCGCCGATGCCGAGGCGAATGATCTTGGCGTCAGGATTCGCCTGCTGATGGGCGGAAACGCGGTGCGCGATCTCGGTGAACAGATAGCTTGCCTGAATCTTCGAATAATTCTCGTTGACGTGTAACATAGGAATCGGATTGTTCGGATTTGTGAATGTTTAGATTGAAAGCGGAAGGCATCATTCTCCCTTGAGCCGCGGCAGGAAGCCATCCATCGCCGCCAACATGGCGTAGAAGAGCATCAGCACCGCCGGACTCCGGAACGGACAGTCGCCGAAGCCGTGAATGAAGGTCGCCGCGGCCGCCAGAAGAATGCAGAAGACCGGCGCCGGAAGAACGAAGATCGCCAGGGGCTTGGCAGGCTGCTGCTTGGGCGGCGTGAACCGCACGGCCGCCATCAGGGCGCGCCAGATGCGTCCGAGCGGCCACACGAGCAGCACGACCATCGTCACGAGACAGCCGAAGCCGACAAGACCGTGCTCCGCCAGGAACTGCAGGTAGTCGTTATGGACGTTGATGCCGCCGACGCGCTGCAGGCTCTTGATCTCGACATCGGTCATCTTCGGCACGCAGAAATGCTTGTACCCCCAGCCGCCGCAGCCGAAGAACGGATAGTCCTTCCAGATCTCCGTCGCCACACGCACGTGGTACTGGCCCTTGCCGGTCACGCGATCCAGCACGGTCGTCGTGTTGAGCGAGTCCACCTCACGACGCAGGTCGTCCGGCATGAAGAGCATTGTACAGAGCGTGATGCAGACCAGACCGAAAAGGCCCGCCGCACTCGCCTTGACGCGCTTGGCCCGCGGCATGCGGACAAAGGCGGAGGCGAAGGCATGAAGGAAGAATGAAATGGCCAGGATCGTCACCAGGATGATCGCCGCCCGCGAAAGCGTCGTCAGCGCGGAGAAGAAGAAGATCACGGCCGGAACGAGCATCAGGTGCTTGCGCCAGAAGAGCTTGTGCCGCGCCAGACGGGCGCTCTCGCTGTCCTGGCTCCGCTCGTCCTGACGGATGACATCCAGTTTCCAACGCCACAGGGCGACGGCAAGGGCGAAGAGCGTCGTGAAGTAATCTCCGCCCATGTTCGGATAGCCGAAGGTCGAGAAGAAGTAGGCCGGCGGCGTCTTGATGTCCGCCCACAGCGGATACTGCGCGCCCGTCACGCTCTGGATCAGGCCGATCAGACTGAGGCCGACGCCGTTCCAGACGATGAGCTCGAGCAGCAGGCGCTTGCCGCGCTTCAGCAAGGCGTGCTTCACCGCCAGCATTCCCACCAGCGACGGCAGGAACCAAAGGACGACGTTGAAGTGATCCATCCGGCTCACGCAGAACGGCAGGAACGGCACGGTCGGCGAAGGATCGGCCTTCTCGAACTTGATCGCCGCGTAATCGCAGATCTGACAAAGACCGGTGTTGAGGAACGGAATCATCAGCAGGACCAGGAAGCCGACCGTCACCCACGTCAGCGGATCGTGCTTGAGCCTGTACCAGACGCGTTCGCGGGCTTCGTAGGTCGATTCGCCCTGATGACGCTGCGGAAAGCACAGCATGCCCTCCAGGAGTAGCACCAGCATCCAGGGGACGACGGGGATCAGCCAGTTTCCCATCGTGCCGCCGAACAGCCAGGCCAGCGTGCACGCGACGCCCGCGATCAGAAACGTGACAATGTTATCGTAGAGAAACCACATATTCTAAGACCTTCCTGACTGCCTCCGCCTCTGGGAACCGCGCGACCTGCTCGCCTTTCACGAACAGGACGAACTCTCCGTCACCGCCGCACAGGGCGACATCCGCGCCCTTCGCCTCGCCCGGACCGTTCACGACACACCCCATCACGGCCACGTGCGGAAAGGCAATCGCCTTCGCCGAGGATTCCTTAAGCAGTTGATTGTAATGCGCCTCGAGAGCCGACTCGACCTCGGCGGCGACCTTTAAGAGATTCACTTTGGTGCGCCCGCACGTCGGACACGAGGTGATCGCCGGACCCGGCGCCTTGAGCCCCAACGAACGCAGGATCTCCATCCCGACACGAACCTCCTTCTCGGGCTGGTCCGTCAACGAGACACGGATCGTGTCCCCGATGCCCTCGGACAGGAGAATGCCCAGGGCGACCGAATTGCGCACCGCCCCCGGCAGGAACGTGCCCGCCTCCGTCACGCCGACATGCAACGGACAGTCCGTC
>CALZAJ010000112.1 GCA_945613785.1 uncultured Verrucomicrobiota bacterium
ACTATCTCAACAGCTTTGAACGCCGCGATCTGATTACGTTGACGTAAAGCCCGCCTTCCAGTAGCCAACGCAACACTCGTTGTGTAGTATAGTCAGGCAAGTAAAACAACGTTTACGTTTACACACCACTTTTATGTTTCACCCAACGGGTGAACGAAAACAGCTCTTGGGTTCAACAAGAAAAAACCGAACCTTATCCTTTTGAGTAATGCGGATGGAGGTGGCGATGTGATAAAATGAGTTTGAAATAAGGAATTAAGAGGGGAGTAAGAGATGAAAGATCGTTGTTTCCAGCGTTTTTTTGTTTGGATGATGCTCGCTCTGGCTAGCGGGGCTCAGGCGAAGGTTCTCGTCTACGAAGGTTTTGATGCGACGGATTATTCCTTGAAAACGGATACCCACGACACACTCTCGAGTATGTCGCTGGCGAATCAGACGGCTGCCATCGGCACGTCGACAGCCAACTGGGGGGCGATGAGCGGTTCGCAGGTCAAGGTGTTTGGCACGGACTACGGGCTTGATTTCCCGCAGGACATGAAGGAGGTTGGCTTCACGGCTCGCGGCGGATCGGTTGGTTTCAACTGGAAGGAGGGCAGTGCGAGTCAGCTCCGCGCGATGTATCACGCGCTCGCAACCGATGTTCTGAAGGTTTCGTCCGGCAAGCTCTACTTCCGCGAGCTCCTCGCCATTCAGAAGAATTGCGCGGATCGGCTTTATCAGAACAACTCGCTTACGACGGGCGAAGGGTCGCACTATGGCTTTGGCTTTACGACCGGTCCGTCGGGCAACGACTACGACCTTCTCCTGAACGGCACGTCGGCGATGGGCTTCTTCTTCTGGAAGAACAAGAGCGATCAGATTGTGCTCTCCTTCGCCGTCGTCGACAAGGACAGCCAGCGGACGATCGTCGATCTCGTCACGGGCGTCGCACTCGATACGACCTATGTCTGCGCTGCCGAGATCGATGTCAATGCCTCGGAGGGCAAGGAGGCGATTCGCGCTCTTGCCGTGGCCGTTTCGGATTATTCGACGACGCTCACTTGGAAGTCGGTCGGGAAAGTCGATTTCATCACGGAGACGACGTATCCGACGTGCATGGCCGTGGCGGGGCCCTATCAGTCGAAGAACGGCCTTTTCCGCGCCGATGAAATCATCGTCGCTACGGAAATGAGCGAGGTGCTTGCGGCGAATGCGAATGCACCGGTTCTTGAAGGCGCGACGCTGCTTTGGGATGATGCGACGGGATCCTGCAAGGTCACGGCCACGATGAAGAAGAACTCCGCGTCGTTCGTCGCTTCCGCCAAGACGAGTGACACGGACGATTCACCGGTCGTTTCCGGAGCTTCGTCCGTAATCGGTGCGGGCGAAAGCGATACGGTTGCGCTGAGCGGTTTTGTTTCCGATAGGACGTACCGCGTCTGGGCGATCGCCGGCGAAGGAGCTGATTCCGATTCCAAGATTGCGGGTTCACTCTATTCGGGCACGCTTGCGCTCGCGAAGGTTCGGGATGCGAACGAATACGGCTGCGAGGCGGGACAGGTCCGCGTCTCGCGTGCGAATGCCGATCCGTATCCGCTCGTCGTCAACTACGGCTTTTCGTCGGCAGCCGAGGGTGCGGCGGAAGGTCAGACATGGGAGGCTCCGTCCGGTTCGGTGACGATCCCTTCCGGCGAGACATCGGCGATCATCGAACTCGTGCCGCGCGTGGACATGACGGTAACGAAAGACATTGCCGTGACCGTTGCCCTGACGGCCGGCGCGTATCCGTCCGGTTCCCAGACAGTCGATCTCACGCTCGCGAATCTGACGACGCGCGCCGAGTACAACACGTGGGTGGCGCCCGAGGCGGGTTCGGCTGCGGTGGATGCGAACTGGTCGTATGGACACGCACCGCTCCCGACGGAGGACGTGCTGTTCGACGGCTACATCTCGTCCGCGAACTGCACCTGGGATGCGGACGCGACGCACACGGTGAAGAGCTGGACGCAGAACAACGGCTATTCGGGCATCGTCGAACTGAAGACCGTCTATCCCGAGAAGGGCGACTTCACGGTGATGACCGTGACGGGAGCGATGACGATTGACGCCGGTACGCTCACGCACCCCCTGTCGCGCCAGACGTGGGACAACATCAGCGACTATCTTGCGGACCTGATGGCGAACGAAACGTATCGCATCCGTCTTGACGTCGGCTCGCTCACGGTTGGTGAGAACGGACGCATTGACGCGACGAACAAGGGCTATTATCAGGCGAATACGGGCAACTTCACGACGCCGAAGGCATCGCACGGCGGTTGGTTCGGCGGCAACGGTCTCGCGCCCTATGACAATATCAAGGAGCCGATCCACATCGGTCTCGGCGACAAGCCGAAGACGGGCAACTACACGGTTGCAATCGGCGGCGGCGCCGTCTACATCGTCTCCACGGGCGATGCGGTGGTGGACGGCACAATCCGCGCCGATACGGGCCGCGACTGCTGGAACTTGGGCCTGACATTGCGCGGAGCGGCGGCGGCTGGATCCGTCTATCTCAAGGCCAACAAGGTGACGGGTTCGGGCACGATCTCCGCGAGCGCGGGGTGGACGGACGAGCAGAACAACAAGGGCTGCGGCGGACGTGTGGCGGTCATCGCGACTTCGTCGACGCCGGTCGATTTCACGACGCTCAAGCTGAAGGCGACAGTCGAGCCGTTTAAGAGCAACGGCACGAGCGAATGTGACAACCATGGCAGTGCCGGCACCGTCTTTGTGAAGGATGCGTCGCAGACATACGGCACGCTGCTCATCGACAATGTCGCGAACATGCCGGCGCAGGCCTTTACGCGTCCGGTGACGCTCGTCACGGGAGAAGGGGATTGGACATTCGATCGCCTCGGCCTTGGCCGCCGTGCGATCCTCTCCGTGCCGGAGGGGAGGACTCTCACGCTGGCGAACGGACTGGACGGTGTCTTCGCGATTGAAGGCGAAGCGACCTCGCTCTACGGTGTTCTTCGCTACGACGGTGGCACGCTTGCCCTCGGTTCCAAGACGACGCAGACCATGAACGGCAAGTGGACCTTCGCCCCGCGGACGCCCTATACGGTCAACGGCAATCTGGCGCTGGTGAACGGCGCGCGGCTTGGCGTACAGGATCTCCCGGACATCTACGACCTGACGGAGACCTTGCCCGAATACGGCATCTGTACGGCGACGGTGACGGGCAATCTCTCGGTTGACGCGGCCTCGAAGATCACCGTGCGTGGTGCGGGCGTGCGCAAGGAAAAGAATACCGAGAACAACGGATTTAAGGGCGTGCTTCCCGGTTCGACGCATGGCGGACGTTCCTCGGCCAATGCGTGGATTGACAAGAATCCCGATCCGGTCAATCGCTTCCTGGTCTCCTACGATTCCGTTTTTGCGCCGCACCTCCCCGGCTGCAGCGTGCCGCATCCGAACGGCCAGGGTTGCTCGACAAGCGGCGGCGTCCTGAAGCTCACGGTCGGCGGACATCTGACGAACGACGGCGACATCTGTGCGGATGGCAACGACGAGAGCAAGACTGCGAACCAGAATAGCGCAGGCGGTACGGGTGGTGCAATCGACATCACGACGGGTTCGATTGCCGGTGTGGGCAAGATCCGAGCGGACGGCGGTTATATCTCGAACTGGCGCGGAACGGGCGGACGCGTCGCGGTCAAGCTGACGCAGACGGGGGCGGACTTCTCCGCCTACACGGGCGTCATCTCGGCCTCGGGCCGCTCTGATACGGGCGCACAGACGCCGACGACGCGCGACGGCTCGGCGGGTTCGGTCTATCTGGAGACGGCAAACGAAGGCGCGAAGCATGGCACGCTGCGCATTGCAATGACGCAGGCGAACTGGAGTGTCAACAACGCGAACTGGACGGATATTGTCTCCGAGGGGCTTCCGGGTAGCGAGATTGTAACGGGTGATGACGTCGCCGATTACAAGAAGGTCAAACTTGAAGTCGCCGATTACGGGCGTGCGCTCGTCAACGTTGCAAACCTTCAGCTCGGGAGCCTTGCGTTTACGACGACCGATGCGAAGCTCGATCTTGCAGGCCACAAGCTGAAGGTCGCCAAGCTGACGGGTGTCAGCAGCGAGGGCGCGGCGATCAAGGTGAGGCCGGAACCTACACGGCGGCGCAGCTGACGACGCTCGGCCTGGCGGTCATCGACTCGTCCGCGGACGAGTACGGTGAGAACGCAACGGGATCCGTCGAGGTGTCCGGAGGCAGGCTGCTGATCATCATCCGCTGATTCGGAGGTAGACCTAACCTCCTCAACCTTTATGCCAGAAGGGCCTTTTGGGTGCATCTGGAGATTCACTGAGCGACGGGACGCCGATTCTGCTATAATGCGTGCATGAAAAATTACATTGCGGCATGTCTCGTGGTGGCGGCGCTCGCCGGCGTCGCTGCGAACGATCCCACCGACTACAAGAAGACCATCCAGCGGCGCGTCGCGCCGGTGGCGGTGAAGGGCCTCACGGCGGGCGGCACGCTCGCCGACTTCGGGCAGGAGGCGTTCGGCTTCCTGGAGTTCACGCCCCCGAAGGGGACGCGGGGGGCGTACGAAGTGTGGCTTGGCGAACTCGTGACGCCGGAGGGGGGCGTGAACCGGAAGCCGGGGGCGACGATCCGCGCCGTGCGCGTCGCCGGGACGATCGCGGCGGACGGCGTCCACCGCGTGCCGCTGCCCCCGGACGCGCGCAACACGTCGGGCGGACGCGAGGGCGGGGCCATCCCGATTCCGCCCGAGCATGGCGTCATTTTGCCGTTCCGCTACGCCGAGGTTGTCCGCGCGCCGTTTGCCGTCACGCGCGAGACGGTGCGCATGGTGGCGGTCAACTACCCGATCGACATGGCCGCTTCCGCGTTCACCTGCGACAACGCGGACCTCGTGAAGGTCTACGACTTCTGCAAGCACTCTATCCTCGCGACCTCCTTCGCGGGGCTCTACGTGGACGGCGACCGCGAGCGCATCCCCTACGAGGCGGACGCCTACCTGAACCAGCTCAGCGACTACGCGGTCCACCCCGACCCCTCGCTCGCCCGTGCGAGCCTCGTCTACCTCATGGCGCATCCCACCTGGCCGACGGAGTGGAAGCAGCACGCCATCAAGATGGCGTGGGCGGACTGGATGTGGACGGGCGACACGCGCGCGCTCGCGCAGTTCTACGGCCAGCTGAAGGATGAGAAGCTGCTCACGCGCTTCCGCCGCGCGGACGGTCTCCTCCGCACGGGCGGCGAGCGTCTGCCCCACGCGCTCACGAACGCCTGCGGTGCGGCGGACATCGTCGACTGGCCGCCGTGCGAGCGCGACGGCTTCGTCTTCCGGGACGTGAACGCCGTCGTCAACGCCTTCCACTACCGCAACCTGCTGGAGATGGCGGACATCGCGCGCGCGCTCGGACGGACAGCGGACGCGGCCGCCTTCGCCGCCGACGCCCGCACCGTCCACGCCGCCTTCCAGAAGGTCTTCTTCGACCCCGCGCGCCGCGTCTACCGCGACGGCGAGGGGACGGATCACGCCTCGCTCCACGCGAACGCGGCCGCGCTCGCGTTCGGCCTCGTGCCGCGCGCCCATCGCCAGGAGGTCGTCTCGTTCTGCGCGTCGCGCGGGATGGCGTGCAGCGTCTACTTCGCGCAGTATCTGCTGGAGGC
>CALZAJ010000113.1 GCA_945613785.1 uncultured Verrucomicrobiota bacterium
CTCACCTTCTCGGCCTTCTGCCGCGCCTCGCTCTTCCGCTTGTGCTCTCGGTCTAGAATCTCTTCTGCCAGCATCCGACGCGCCAGCCAACGGTTCGTCTCACGACTCCGAGTCTCTCCGCAGCGAATCGAGATTCCGCTCGGTTCATGCTCCAAGCGGACGACATTGGACGTCTTGTTCGTCTTCTGCCCCCCTGGCCCGCCGCCAAGAATGAACGATTCCTCGAGATCCTCCTCGAAAACGGAGGCCTCGCGCATCAGCTCTTCGATCTTGGCGATTGTCTCAGGTGAAATCATGACGCTAGTATATCACATCTTTCAGCGCGAATACTTGAATTCAATCGCCGGATTGGCCGCGCGCCAGGCCTCGACTTCCGCCCCGAGGACCTCGATCGCCTTGTCCAGCTGCAGGTCCAGTCCGCTGTCCAGGTCTCCCGGCAGGTCATCGACCTCGAAATCGGGCTTCGCCCCGTGATGCTCCATGTCCGTGCCGTCCAGGACAAACCATCCGTAACGCGCGTCACGGAAGCTGCCGACGTCAAGAAGCGGCGCATCATACGTGCCGATCACACCGCCACCCGTCTCGCGCCCCACCAGCTTGCCGCGCTTCAGCGTCTTGATCGCGTGCGAAAAGATCTCACCGTTCGAGCCCGTGTTCTCGTTGCAAAGGACGACGATCGGCTTCGACCAGACGGGACGCCCCCAATAACCGAAGAGATACCCGGGGCCGCACGTGCGCGTCACCGCCCGGCTGTGATCGCCGCCACAGAGGATCTGTAGCATCTGGTCGGCCGTGAAACCGCCGTAGTTGTTGCGGACGTCGATGATAAGTCCGTCCCGTCCGTAACCCTCCGAGAAGACATCGTGCTGGAACGTCCAGAAGCTCTCCCAGTTCATCGCATCAATGTTGAGATACCCGAAACGACCGGACGTCTTCTCGTGGACGAGCCGACGCTTCGCCCGCAGCTCCTCCGCACCGATCATCTTGCGCGCCTCCTCGAAACTGCAGGAGGTCACCACGACCGTGTTGACGTCGCCGCCCGTGCGACGCAAGGTCACACGGACCTTCCGCTTGGCCGGGCCGTTCAACACGACCGTCGGATCGACGTCGCCCCCGACAGGCGTCCCGTCGACCGCAATCACCACATCCCCCGGACGGATGTCATGGCCGAAGCGGTCCGCCGGACCGCCCGGGATCACGTCGCGGACGATCCACCCGTCCGGCGCATTCGTCCGCTCATACCGCAGGCCCAGATGCGCCGTCACCTCGTCCCAGCCCACGGACGGCGTCTTCCGCGCCCATTCGCGATTGCTGTTGTCATTCGCATAGAAGCCGAGATGCGAGGAGTCGAGTTCGCCCAACATCATGTTCATGATGCGGATGAACACCGAGTAGCTTGACGCATGACGGACGGGTTGGAGGAACCGCGTGCCGATCTCCGGCCAGTCCGCACCATGCGTCCGCTCGTCGTAGTAGAGATCGCGGATGCGCGCCCACGCCATGCGAAACGCCAGCTCCTGGTAGTCCTCGTAGTCCGTGTTCTGGTAGACGTTGAAATCAAGCTTGCGCGTGCCGATCGCCGGCAGACGGTCCACGACCCACAGCACCTTGTTGTCCTTCTTCGTCCAGTCTCGGGGCACGCCCGTACAATCGAAGAGCTTCTCGCCCTTCAGGCGATCCGGCACGTGGACGGTGTCCGTCCGTCGTCCCGTCGAATACGCGATCGTGCGCGAATCCCAGCCGAAAAACGGAACGGAGGCGCTCGTCTTCACGGTCCGCACGCGGTCTGCGAGATCGGTGAAGTCGATCACTGCACCCTCCTGCTCGGAGAACCGCTCGCCGGGCAGCTCAAGACCCGCATAGCGCGTCGGATCGACCGCGTTCTCGCGGATCGTCTTCCGGGACTTGTCGAGGTCAGAAACATACGTCTCGACCTCCTCCAGCGCGCGGTCGAGATAGACGTACCGCAGGAACTTGCCCTCGCCCAGCTCGGGACGCTCCGAGACGAAGGCGATCAGCTTCCCGTCTGGACTCCACGCGGGCTCGCCGTCATACTTGAAGTTGCGCGAGAGGTTGTAGGGCTCGGTCCGTCCGTCCGTCGAAATGATCCACACGTCGAAGTTCGCGAACGCGTCCGCCAGCTGCGCCACCACCCACTCGCCGGTCGGACTCCACGCGTACCCGCCGCCCTGCGTCGCCGCCGGACCCCGCGAAAGGACCGTGCCGTTCGTCGACGCGAAAGTGAACACGCCGCTCGGATCCTGCCAGGCCAGACGCGCCCCGTCCGGACTCACGCTCAACGAAGAACGCTGCGCCCCATCGTCCACCAGCACCGTCTTGCGGAAGCTCGAATTCTCCCACCAGGGCTTCAGCGGATCCTCCGGCTCGGCACGCATGACCTTCGCCGTGTCGCCGCGGTCGCTCAGGTAATAGAGGACCTTCCCGTCCGGCGAAAAGACGCACGCGCGCTCATGCGTGCGCGTCTCCCCCTGCACCAGCGTCGGCTCGCAGATCACCGTGTCCATCACATACAGGTCACCACCCGTCGTGAAGGCAATCTGCGTCCCGTTGTCGCAGAACGAGACGTCTCCATCGGTATCGTTGTTCCAACAGGAATCGTAACGACGCCGCTTCGCCTTGCCGCGCTCGACGTAACCGGGCTCCGGCTTGAGCAGGATGCGCGTCGGCGGGACAGTCGCCGCCGTCGGATCAAACCGCCAGAAGTCGAACTTCTGACGGAAGACCATCGTCTTGCCGTCTGCGCTCAGCGACGGCTGGAAGACGTGGTCGTCGGTGAAGTGCGTCAGCTGAGTCTCCTGGCGCGTCGCAAGGTGGTGATACCAGACGTTACGGACGCCGCCGCGGGCGTCCAGGTAGTAGAAGCCCTGCCCGTCCGGACGCCACAGCGGATTGCGACAGTCGCTCGCGTGAACGACCAACGGACGAAACTCGCGCGTCGCGAGCACGAACTGCCAGATCTGACCCGCAGCCGGTCCCACGGACTTCATACGCTTGCGGTAAAGCTCGTCGCCCCGACGCGTGAAGAGGATCGACGTCCCGTCAGGGCTCATCGCGGGATCCTGCGCCGAAACGTCAAAGGGAATCTCCTCCGCGGCGCGTCGATCGGTCCGGACGATGACAATGCGCCCGCAGGTCTTCGGTCCGGACGAATCGCGGAACGCCTGACACAGCAGGCGGTCGCCGCCCGGACACCACGACCGCGGCCAGGTCGTTTCCGAATGGTAGGTGATCTGACGGACCGTGTCCTTCGCCACATCGAACTCGAAGACCTTCATGCCTCCGTCACGATCGGACGCAAAGGCGACCTTCGTGCCGTCAGGACTCATCACCGGCCAGGAATCGGCGGACTGACTCGACCCCAGACGGCGCGCAGGACCGCCTTGCGTGTCCGCCACCCACAGGTGGTCGTTCCATTCGAAGGCAAAGGCATGCCCGTCGCCGCAGACACTCGGATTCGACCCGAGGTAGATGCGCGACCAATCCTCCGTCGCCTCCGTGGCAACTGCCGACACCAAGCCCATAAGGGCAATTGCAAGAATCGCCTTTTTCATATTCCCCTCTGTTTTCCGCCGGCGCTTACGAGTCGAAGAAGACCGACCCCTTCTCGGTCACGATGCGTTCCTTCACGGGATACTCGAAGCACGGCTTCGCCTTCAGAACCTCGACAAAACGCGCGGCTTCCCACTTCGCCATGTTGAGGTCATGCAAGATGTAATTGCCACAGTTGACCGCCGTCGCCCCCGGCACCTCACCGTCGTAGGCGCGCAGGTATGCGAATGCGCGCACGATCAGCGGATAAAGCTCCTGCGGCGCCGGACGCCCCTTCACGATCAGGTAGTTGCCCGTCAGGCAGCCCATCGGCCCCCAATAGACGATACGATCCTTCCACTCGGCGTCGTTGCGAAGGAACGTCGCCACCACGTGCTCGATCGTGTGCAACGCATTCGGATGCACCGCGGGTTCGGCGTTCGGACGCTTCATACGCACGTCAAACGTAGTCGCATAGTCGCCGCCGATCGTGTCGGTGCGAGAGACGTAGATGCCGGGAACGATCAACGTGTGATCAACCTGAAAGCTGGGAATGAGGTCCATATGCGCCAATTATACCAAATTCCTCGCCCTCAGTGCCTCCACCCCCTCCGGGGACAGACCCCGCTAGTCTCGTCTTCATTCGCCTCCCTTTCTCCCACACCGTTCACGCGACCTCCCTCGCCAGCTTCCAGCCGTGCGTCGCATAGCCCAGCTCTCCCACCGGATGCGCAGCGACATGCCGTGCGCTAAACCTGTCACCCAGGTCGGCGGCCGCACCGCGGACGGACCCGAAGCTTCCGAACACTTTCCCCGCAGTCATCTGCGGCACCCTTTTCAGCGCCCACCCCTCGGGGACAGTCCCCACGTCGGGGTCTTCGCACCAGCTCCAGCGGTAGTCGGCGGCACGGCGGACGATGCCGGCGCGGATCGCGTTGTAGACCACGTAACGCTTGCAGGCCTCGAGATAGCGCCCGTCCTCGATGATCGTCGAGGTGAAGCGTCCGCTCCAGAGCGAGCCGCAGTATTCGCGGGAAAGCTTGAACCAGACGTTGACATGCTCCTTGAAGGTCTTGATGAACTGAGATATGTCATTCATCCGGCGGCGGAATGCCTCGATTTCGGCATCTACCTGCCGTTCAAGGCCACGCTCACGCAGGCGGGTCCAGCGCTCCTCGAGCCTCAGCGCAGCCTTCTCGCCGTGGAGGACGCCCACGCGGCGGACGATCTCCGCCTCGGGGACAGGCCCCCGCGTGCGGTCGACCGTCACGACGATGTGGAAGTGATTGTCCAATGTCGTGTAGGCGCGGGGACGGACCCCGCTGAACTCCGCCGCCCGTCGGAGGGAGTCGATGATCCCGTCCTTGACCTTCGGACCGTCGAAGAGAAACCTTCGGTCATTTGCCTTGGACATGAGATGGTAGTTTGCGATGCCCTTGCCGGTCCGCTTGACGCGTGCTGTTCTTGCCATGGATGCTCCTTCTGGTATCATTCCGCAGATGTCGCGGAAAACAAGCCAATTATGACAAAATCGGAAAGAAAAAGTGTCCTGGAATTGTCCTTTTTCTGTCCGAAAAAAAGGACAATCTCTGGCGAGGCGAAAGCCCGGACTCAAAAGCCGACGGGGTCTGTCCCCGGGAAAAGCGGGGTCTGTCCCCGTCCGAATGGGGCGTGGGGGCGGGGTCTGTCCCCGAAGGATTGGGGTCTGTCTCCGGGGTTAGGTTGGGATGGGGTAGTAGGAGAAGTAGAAGCGACCATCCTGAAACTTTACGAGAACCTGGAGTGTGTAGTCGATTTCGCCCTGGAAATTCGGGTCGACGGCGGGCATCCGATGGGTGCGCGTGCCAGAGGAAATGTCGGCGGGATTCCGAAGGGTCCACCAGGTTGTGCTTCCGTAGGTGTATCCAGGGGAGACGAAGAGTCCCTCGCGGCTACGGGTTATCAGCTCGAACCAGGCCTCTTTTACGGTATCGGGCGATCCAACCAGGCGATAGGCGAGTGTCGCCGAACCATTGGCACCCGGCCTGTTGCCGACCAGACAGATTTCATAATGCGGTCGCAGATG
>CALZAJ010000114.1 GCA_945613785.1 uncultured Verrucomicrobiota bacterium
CGACAGCGCTCGACGTGACGACCCAGCAAGAGGTGCTGGACCTGATTGCGCGTGTCGCCGACGAACGTCAGATGGCGGTCCTGCTCATCACGCACAACCTCGGACTCGTCGCACGCTATTCGAACTTTGTCAATGTCATGTACGCGGGTCAGATCGTGGAGTCTGGCGACGTGACCAAGGTGCTCGCGGCACCACGGCATCCGTATACGCGCGGACTCCTCGCGGCGGTGCCGCGATTGGACGCCCCGAAGGACGCCCCGCTGCAGGATATCGACGGTACCGTCCCGCCGCCGACCGATTGGCCGATGGGTTGCGCGTTCCATCCGCGTTGCCCTCAGGCGCGTCCTTCGTGCGCCGAACCGACTTTCACCGTCTGCCCCGAGATGTAGTATCTCGCCGTCGGCACGTGCATCCCATATTTGGTGCTTTTGAGAGGTCGTGAAATCAACAGGATGTGGCTCGCAAGGCCGATTTTGGGCTCTCCAGACACAATGACTAGTGTCTCAGTGTCTTTTCGGACCTCAATTTTCGAAAAAGTTTTAGGATGCCACGCACCCATTTTGCCCAATAAAATCAGGGGTTTTTCGTTACGACAAGAGCGCAACCCCTGATTTCATTGAACTTTTTTTAATTACCCCCTTGCAAAGCCCAATAAATACTGATATATTATGGGCAAACTCACAGGGGGATGATCCCTTGGGAAAACAAAAGGATCAAACAAATGGCTAAGAAGGAAGTTGTCCCGACCACCAAGAGTGGTATCATGGCTGCCCTCGCGGAAGCCGCTGGCATCACCAAGAAGCAGGCCGTTGCTGCGTACGAGAAGATTCTCGACATCGCGGTCAAGGGCGCCAAGCAGGAAGAGAAGGGCATCATGCTCCCTGGCTTCGGCAAGGTGAAGCTCGTCAAGCGTCCGGCGCGCACGGGCCGCAATCCCGCCACCGGCGAGACGATCAAGATCAAGGCCAAGAAGGTCGCCAAGATCGTCGCGTGCAAGGCGCTCAAGGATGCGATCCTTGGCTAATCGCTGACGCGAGTCAAATCGGAAAGGCGCGGATTCGTCCGCGCCTTTTCTTTTTCCATCTTCTCTCCTGGACGGTCGTCGTGTGGGCGGGCGTGTTACGAGAGGAGCGTGTTGAGGTCTTCTGCGGTCAGCGTCTCCATCACGGCGGCGTCCGTGGTGTTGACGGTCGCGGCGATGACGGCCTGTTTCCGACGCTGGAGTGCGAGGACCTTTTCCTCGACCGTGCCGGAGGCGATCATTTTCATCACGTAGACGTTCTTCTTCTGTCCGATACGGTGGGCGCGGTCGGTGGCCTGGTCTTCGACGGCGGGGTTCCACCACGGATCGTAGTGGATGACCATGTCGGCGCTTGTGAGGTTGAGACCCGTGCCGCCCGCCATCAGCGAGATGAGGAAGACGGGGATCGAGGGATCCTTGTTGAAGCGGTTGCATTCGCCGAGGCGGTCCTTCGTCGCGCCGTCGAGATAGCAGAACTTGATGCCGGCGATCTGAAGTTCCGCGGCGATCATCTGCAGCGTCTTTACGAACTGCGAGAAGACGAGGATCTTGTGGCCGCCCTCGATGGCGGACTGGAGCTGCTCCAGGAAACCCTCGAGCTTGCCGGCGGACGAGATCTGGCGGAGCTTCATGAGCATGGCGAGGAGCTCGAAGCGGCATTTGTTGAAGCCCTTGGCCTTGACGAGGTCTCCGGCTTCGCGGCGGGTCTTCTGGTGAGCCTCGTTGTATTCGCGCTGGGCGCCCTCGCTGAGCGGACAGTAAGAGACCTTGATGATCTTGTCCGGCAGGTCCTTCGCGACAGTCTTCTTGACGCGGCGGAGGATGAAGGGCCTGAGCTTGCGCTTGAGGCGTTCGAGGGCCCCCTGGGCGTTGGAACCGCCATCAAGAATCGGCTGTTCGTAGTCGAGCTTGAACTGCTCGTATTCGCCGAGGTATTCGGGCATCAGGAAGTTGAAGATCGACCAGACGTCGGCGACGGAGTTTTCGACGGGCGTGCCGGTCAGGACCAGTCGCTGGTAGGTGCTCAGCATCTTCACGGCCTTGGCGTTCTTGGTCTGCCGGTTCTTGATGCGCTGGGCCTCGTCCAGGACGACCGCGGAGAATTCGCGACTCATGTAGGCCTCTTCGAAATCGCGCTGGATGAGCGCGTAGGAGGTGACGACGATGTCCGCCTGGTCGATGTACTTGAAAGAGTCGGCGCGGTCGGGCCCGGAGATGACGAGGACCTTCAGGTCCGGCACGAACTTCCGGGCCTCGGCCTTCCAGTTCATGACGAGGGAGGTGGGACACACGATCAGGGCCGGCAGGTGGCGGGAGACCGACTGCTGGTTCAGACGCGGGAGCGAGAGCCAGGTGAGCGTCTGAAGGGTCTTGCCGAGGCCCATCTCGTCCGCGAGGAGTCCGCAATGCCCCGCGCTTTCCAGGAACCGCATCCAGTAGACGCCCTGTTTCTGGTAGGGACGCAGGACGGTGTCGAGGTGTCCGAGACTGACGGGCTCGTACTTGGCGTTGGGATCGCCGCTGTGCTCGGTCGCATTCTCGCGCCAGTTCGGCGCGTCGTGGTCGTCCAGTTCGACCCCAAGCTCGTCCAAGGAGGACTTCACGTAAGGGGCGTGGATGCTCTTGACGCGGAACCAGCCCGCGGGGGCGCCGTCTTGAGACGTGGAGCAGTCGCGGAAGATGTCATGCATCTCCTCGATGGCCTTGTTGTCGAGGAGGACGACGGCGCCATCCTTCATGATATAGCCGTCGCCGCGGTTGAGCGCGCCCTGGACTTCGATCGGCGAAATGGAATGGCCCATCGCGTCGAACTGATAGGCGACGTCGAAGGCCCCGTTGGGGGCGTCCTTGATGGTGACGATGGGGACGATCGACGGCATGTCGTCCGCCGTATCCATGAGCCGCGTGGAGAGATCGATCCGCCAGCCGCGGCGGCGAAGAGCGGGAAGCCCGGCGCCGAGGAAGTTCAGGACCTTCTGCTGGTCGGTCGTGTAGAGCTTGAGGTCGCCTTCCTTGTAGCCGGGAGCAAAGCCCCAGCTCTCGATTTCCTTCAGGGCCTCTCGCTCCGCGGCGATCGACCGTGTGCGGCGCACGAGTGGATCGTCAGGGTCGGGGAGATAGACCGTGTGGTCGGACTGGATGGACGCCGCCGGAAACTCGATCTCGCGGTAGTGGGCGTCAATCTCGATCGAAAGGGCGGCGCGTGAGCCGCTGACGAGAGCGTACATCACCGGCTTCATGGGGACTTCGATGAAGTCGTCGGAGGTGCTGGCAGACGGCGGTTGGCCAGTGGCGGCGTCGGGACGGCGTGCGCTCTCACGCGCGGCCGTCGAAGGCGCCTTGGGCTTTCGGGGCGGTTCTTCCACCTCGTCCATATCCTTGACCATCAGGGCGATGCCGAGGGCGAGAACGTGGGCGCAGACCTGTCCGTATTCGCGGTTGATGCGGCAGGGGCACTTGGATTGGATGCGCCCGCCGGGCTGGAGGAAGAACGAGACGGGCATTTCCCATCCGCTGGGCTGGTCGATCTTGCCGCTGACTTCGAGGGTCTCGTCATTGTAGGAGACGCTGAGGACTTCACCTCGGTTGCAGATCGCCAGACCCTGATTGAAGACCTCAGCTCCGCCCCACGAGACGAGCTCCTTCTGTGTTATCCCGCTCTTCGCCATTGAATCAACCTTCCAGATGCCGGAGCCGGAGCTGTCCGCACGCGGCGTTCGCATCCTTGCCGCGGCTGCGGCGAAGCATGGTCTGGACGTGGTTCTTCATGAGTACGTCCAGGAACATGAGCATCGTCTGGTCGTCGGGCGTCTTGAAGTCGGGACGATGGGAGACGGGGGAAAGGGGAATCAGGTTGACCTTGGCCATTGGGACGCGGCGGACTTGGCGGGCCAGCTCTTCGGCGCACGCACGGGAGTCGTTGACGCCCTTGATGACAGTGTACTCGAAGGTGATGATGCGCTTCGTCTTGTTCGTGTACGCGGCACAGGTCTCTAGCAGCTCGTCGATGTGCCAACGGTTGTTGACGGGCATCAGCTGGGAGCGCAGTTCGTCATTTGGCGCGTGGAGAGAAACGGAGAGCTCGAACTGGATGCCTTCGGCGGCGAGCTTGGCGAAGCCGGGGACGACGCCGCAGGTGGAGAGGGTGATGTGGCGGGCGCCGAGGTTCGGCCCCTTGCCGGCGTTGATGAGCTTGAGCGCGCGGATTGTCTCGTCATAGTTGGCGAACGGCTCGCCCATGCCCATGACGACGATGTTGGTGATTTCGCCGAGACGACGGCCGGCCATGTATTCCGCGACGATCTCGTCTGCCGTCAGCGACCGCACGACACCACGCGAGCCGCTGGCGCAGAAGGCGCAGCCCATGGCGCATCCGACCTGGGTGGAAATGCACTGGGTGAAGCGCCCGGTCGCCGGAATCAGGACCGTTTCGACGGAGTTGCCGTCTTCAAAGCCGATCAGAAGCTTCTGCGTGCCGTCGGCCGACTTGGAGACGTCGAGGGTTTCAGCCTTGGTGATCGGAAACTCGACCTTCAGGGCTTCGCGGAAGTCCTTGGGGAGGGTGGTCGCCTGGTCCCAATCCGTGATGTAATCACGATAAAGGGACTGTAGGATCTGGTCTGCACGGAACGCCCTGAGGCCCCGTTCCGTCAAAATCGGCTTCCACTCTTCTGGCAAAATGCTCCATGCTTTTCTCATGAAGGATATTATAGCAAATCGCGTTCGGCATTTCGCCCTCTCAAACAACCCATTACTTTTTCACTACAAAAGCAGTCGGTTCTTGTGCTATAATCTTCAAAGCTATGAAAATCGCTCTGATTGGTAATATCAACGGTGGCCTTGTTGGCATGACCTTCACTTCCGTGACGGAAATCAGCATTGGCCGAGAGATTGGCAATACGATTGCGCCCCTGACGGCGGACGGCATGTCCCGTCACCACGCAAAAATCTACTTTAAGGACAACCAGTGGTTTGTCGAGGACCTCGGCAGTACCAATGGTTCGTTCCGCTTCGGTCAGAAGATTGAGGCCCCGACAGTCCTGTGCGTTCGAGACCAGCTGCAGTTCGGCAAGTTTTCGATGTCCGTCGATGAAATCGATGTGACTCCTGCCGTGGCTCCTGCGCCAGCTGCCGCGCCTGCCCCGGCCCCCGCGCCCGTTCCGGCCCCGACGCCTGCGCCGGCCCCTGCGCCCGCGCCGGCTCCCGCGCCTGTCGTTGAACCGCCGAAGCCGGCTCCTGCGCCGGCCCCTGCGCCCGAGTCGCCCAAGCCGACGATGATGACGCCTGCCGAGGCGGCCGCAGCTGGTGCCGCGGCGGAGATGGGCTTGCCGCATCCTGCTGCGCCGACCGCGCCTGCTGCGTCGGCCGTTCGTCGTCCGACGCTGCCGATCAATCCGGGCATGCGTCCTGTTCCTGGCGGAATCGCCAAGGTTGGGGGTTCTGCGATCCCTGCGGGCGTGAAGTTGCCGCCGAAGCCGGGTCTGGCTGCGGGTGTGAAGTTGCCGCCGAAGCCGACGCTGGGTGCGGGCGTGAAATTGCCGCCGAAGCCGACGTTGGGTGCGGGCGTGAAGCTTCCGCCGAAGCCGACGTTG
>CALZAJ010000115.1 GCA_945613785.1 uncultured Verrucomicrobiota bacterium
CCGGAGGCCTCGCGGAGGACGGACACGACGGGAATCGACGCACCGTCCCACTGGAAGACGGGTCCTCGGGGATCCATCTCTTCCAGCACGGACGCCGCCAGGCGGAAAATCGGCGAGGCCAGCGGCAGACGGAAGCCGCCCGCGCCCGGATTGTAGTCCTCGACGGACAGCTTCATGCCGCGCGGACACTTATCCTCGAGATGCTTTTTCACGACCTCGGCGACGTGACTCACGCTCTGGCCGGGCACCAGGCGCATGGACAGCTTGGCAATCGCCTCGGCCGGGATCACGGTCTTGGACCCGGGACCGCCATAACCAGCATGGATGCCGTTCACTTCGATCGTCGGTTCGAAGGAATTGCGCTGAGTGATCGTCTTGCCCTGCTGTCCGCCCACGGGATCACAGCCGATGTCGTTGTAATAGGCCTGTTCGTCCAGCGCGGCCGCCTCGGCCGCACGACGCTCGGGTTCGGACGGCGGTTCGATGCCGTCGCGGAATCCGGCAACGGCGATCGAACCGTCCGGATTGTGAAGCGAGGCGACGAGTTCGGCAATGGCCTGTGCCGGATTCGGCGCAATGCCGCCGTACTCACCCGAATGGAGATCGCGGTTCGGACCCGTCAGGCGGACGGTCAGATGAGAGACGCCGCGGAGACCTGCGACGATAGCCGGACGGAGTTCGGCCGCCGCGGACGTGTCGCAGACGAGCATGACTTCCGCCGCCAGCTTGCGACGCAGGTCGGGCGCCATTTCCATGAGCGCGGTGCTGCCGGACTCCTCCTGTCCCTCCAGCAGCACTTTCAGCGTCGGCGCGGCCTTCGCCGCCGCCAGATAGTCGCGGATGCCGCAAAGAAACGCAAACGACTGGCCCTTGTCGTCCTGGGCGCCGCGACAGTAGACGCGTCCGTCAACGACGGTCGGTTCGAACGGCGGCGTCTTCCACTCCTCAACAGGATCGGCGGGCTGGACGTCATAGTGCCCGTAGACGAGGATCGTCGGAGCCCCTTCCGCGCCCGCGCGTTCGGCGAAGAGAATCGGCGGCGCGGCCTGACCGTCCTTGACCGGGGGCATCATCAGCTCGCCCTTGAAGCCGATTCCCTCAAGCCAACGCTTCAACCACATCGCGCAATCCACGCAGTCCCTGAGCTTCAGGGGATCGGCGCCGACGGACGGGAACCGCAACAGCTCGAAGTAGTCCTTCTGAACGTTCTCTTCCATGTTTCCTCCTGCGGACGGTCACCGTTTGGCGGCGACCAAAAGAATCGAGACGGCCGTAACCGCCACTCCGAGCAGCGCAAAGACGGCGACAGCAATCTTGCGAACGAATTTCCGACGCTTGAGTCCCCCGACGAAATTCTGGATCTCCACGTCGTCCGTCTCGAACGACAACGTGTCCTTGCGGTCCTGCGGCAGACGGTCGAGCACGGACTTCACCGAACGATGGGTCGGCGCCGTCTCCACGTTCTGGGCGTACTGCACGCGAGCGGAGGTGGGACGGGTCAGCTTGTAACCGAGACGGTCGAACTCCTTGAGCAACGCCGTCGGGTCGGAGATGCGGCGTTCCTTCTCCTTGACGCACATGCGGCGGATGAGCACCGCCAGAAGCGGCTTGACCTCGGGGTTGAAGTCGCGGATGTCCGGGAACGGATCGTCGGAGAGCGTCTGTGCCAGAATCTGCGGCGCATTGGGCCCCTCGAACGGCGGACGTCCCGCGATCATCTCGAAGAGGACGACGCCGAGCGAATAGATGTCGGCGCGCGTGTCGACCTTGGCCGCGTCGATCGCCTGTTCCGGCGCGACGTAGGCCGGCGTGCCGAAGACACTTTCAGTCGTCGTATTGAGGGAGTCCTTGATGTCATCGGACTTGGCGATGCCGAGGTCGACCAGCTTGACGAGTCCGTCCGGCTGGATCATGATGTTCTCGGGCTTGATGTCGCGATGGACGACATTCAGCTTCTGGGCGGCCTCAAGGGCGCTTGCGACCTGCATCACGACCTCGACGGCACGGTCCGGCTCAAAGCGTCCTGCGAAGGCAATGGCCTGACGCAGGTCACCGCCGTTGACGTAGTCCATCACCAGAAAGTAAAGCCCCTTCTTCTCATCGAAGCCGCAGTCATGGACGGCGACGAGGTTCGGATGACGGATGCGCGTGGCGATCTTCGCCTCACGGAGGAAGCGCTTGACGTAGCTTCCGTTCTCCTTCGCGACGGACGGGAACAGGATCTTCATCGCATAGAGGGTGTCCAGCATCTCGTGACGGACGAGATAGACCGCGCCAAGGCCGCCGTTGCCCAACAGCCGTTCGATGACGTAGCCGTGGAACTTCTCGCCGGTCTGGAAGACGTCTTCCTTGCCGAAATTCATTCTCTGCCTCCGATCTTCAAGACCACCATCGAATAGTTGTCGACCGCCCCCGCCGAAAGAATTCGCTCGGAAAGAGCCGCCACCAGGTCCTGGGCCCTTTCGTCCGCCGAGAGGAGCGTCCGAATCTCCTCCGACGACAACATGTCATGGACGCCGTCCGAACAGATCAGATAGACGTCACCCTTGCGCATGTCGATCTTACGCCATTCAGGCCGCACCTCGGCCTCAACGCCGACCGCGCGGGTCAAGACGTGGGCAAGCGCATGCTGGCGTCCGTGGAATTCGACGGACATCGCGTGCCCCGCCGAACGGCGCATGAGTTCGCCGGCCATCGTATGGTCGTGGGTCAACAGCGTCAGCAACCCTTCGCGACACCGATACACGCGGCTGTCGCCGACATAACCGATCACCGCCTGTCCCGCGTCCGCCTCGTCCGCCAACAGCACGGTCGCCGTCGACGCCATCTGCTTGAAGCCGGCGCGATAGGCATAGGCCCGCATGGCGGCATTGGCCGAGCGGAACGCCTCGTCCACGCGCTTGACGCGCTCGCCGAAATCAACGTCCTTGGCGACGGCACGGGCCACGAAAAGACAGACCATGTCGCTCGCGGTCGCGCCCCCTTCTCCACCACCCATGCCGTCCGCCACACAGAAGGTCGCACGCTCGCGGTTGACCAGGACGTGATCTTGGTTCTCGGCTCGGACCAAGCCGCGCTCACTGATCGACGCGACGTCGATCAGGAACCGCTGCTTGCGGAAAAGCCGATGGAAGAATCCGAACATCCGATCAATCCCTCGTGAAAACGGTTACCAGGGCGACCAACAGGGCCGAAGTCGCCAGAATCATCGCTGTCGCGGCATAGAGCACCCCCCTGTCACGATACCACGGCGGACGCGGAGGCGGCGGGGGCGGCAGGTCCTCGGCGCGAAGGATGCGTTCGGGATGCGACAGTAGCCCCAGAAGCGCCCAAGCCGACTCGGGACGTTCCTGGACGGCGGGGAGCGTCATCTCGGAAACGAGCCGCGCCAGGTACACGGGCGTGTCGGGACGCAGATAGCGCACGTCGGGGAAGGACTGCCCGTCGATCGCCTTGGCCAGCGTGCGCATCGCGTTCTGCCCCTCGGTCGGACGATGCCCGGTGATCATCTCATACATCACGATGCCAAGCGAGTAGATGTCGGCGCGGATATCGACCGCATGCGCATCCAACATCTGTTCTGGGGCCATATAGGCCGGCGTGCCAACCATGCCGTTCGCCTGCGTGGCAGCCACATCTGAACCATAGGAAAAACGACTGATGCCGAGATCCGTCAGCTTGGCCGAACCGTCGGCGGCGAACATGATGTTGTCGGGTTTGACGTCGCGGTGCACCATGCCGTTTCGCTCCACGAGCAGAAGCGCGCGCGCAATGTCCGTCGCAATCGTCATGACGCCCGGGAAGGACATCTCGACACGCTGCGCAAGCAGATCGCGCAAGGAACCGCCAGGCAGGTATTCCATCGTCAGATAGCAGATTCCGGATTCAGGATCGATGCCGGCGTCATAGACTTCGACGAGATTCGGATGACGCACCCGCATCGCGAACTCTGACTCGCGGATAAACCGCTTCAGAAACTCAGGGTCCCGCCCATGAGACTCGGGATCAAGCACCTTGACGGCGTACTTTCGATGCTGCGCCTCGTCCTCGACGAGATAGACCTCCCCCATGCCGCCCTTGCCGAGCCGCTTTAAGACACGATACGCCCCGAAAAGACTTCCGGGGCGCAGAATGGTGTGGTTATCTTCGCCCATTTGCGAAGATTATACCAAATGTGAAGAGATTATGCGCGCTTCAACTGAGGGAAGAGGACGACATCGCGAATCGAGTCGGTGCCCGTGAGGAACATCACGAGACGATCGACGCCGAATCCGAGGCCACCCGTCGGCGGCATACCGCATTCGAGCGCACTGATGAAGTCCTCATCGATCTTCTCGGTATCCTCGCCCGCCTGGTTCTCAAGCGCCTTGCGCTGCTCAAGCGGATCGTTCTGCTCGGTGTAGCCCGGGCAGAGCTCGCGGCCGGCGACGACGAACTCGAAGACATCCACGAGCGACGGATCGTCCTTGCACGCCTTGGCGAGCGGAACGAACTCGTGCGGAATGCGCGTGACGAACGTCGGCTGCATGAGATTCTTCTCAATCAGCTTGTCGTAGACCTCGTGCGTGAGCATGAGCTCGGTGGTGACGCCGTCCAGCTCGAGATTGGTCTCCGTCTCCTTGCCCTTCGCCTTCGCCTTCGCGAGCTGGGTCGGGAAGTCAAGCTCGAACCAATCGTCACCCATCAGCTCCTTGACGAGATCCTTGTAGGCCACGCGACGATACGGCGGATTGAAGTTGATGACCGTGCCGGAATCGCCGTAGGGGACCTCGCGCTTGCCGATGACGGTGTCACAGAGGTGCGGCAGAAGGCCTTCCATGATCGCTTCCATCGAGGTGCGGTCGCCATAGGCCTCGTAGATTTCGCACACCGTGAACTCGGGGTTGTGCGTGCGGTCGATGCCTTCGTTTCGGAAGTCTTTGCCGAGCTCGAACACCTTGTTCATGCCGCCGACGAGCAGACGCTTGAGGTAGAGCTCGGGGGCGATGCGCATCACGCAGTCCTTGTCGAGCGCATTGAAGTGCGAGAAGAACGGCTTCGCGGCCGCACCACCCGCCTGATCCTGCAGAATCGGCGTCTCGACTTCGACAAAGCCCTTGCCCCAGAGATACTTGCGGATCTCCATCAGGAGGCGGGAACGCGTGAAGAAACGCTCGCGAGACGCGTCGTTCGTCATCAGATCGACGTAACGACGACGATAGCACTCCTCCTGATCGGCAAGGCCGTGAAACTTCTCCGGCGGCTGTTCGAGGGCCTTCGCAAGAAGCGCCCACTCCTTCACGACAAGCGACTTCTCGCCCTTCTGGGTCGTGAAGAGCGTACCCTCCGCGCCGATGATGTCGCCGAGGTTGAGCTGCTTGAAGCCGGCGAACATCGTCTCCGACAATTCGTCGCGCTTGAAGATGACCTGAAACTTGTCCGTGCCGTCGTTCATGGTACAGAAGTTCATCTTGCCCATGCGGCGGATCATCAGCAGACGGCCCGCGATACGGACGGTCTTGCCCTCTTCGAACTCCGCGCGGACCT
>CALZAJ010000116.1 GCA_945613785.1 uncultured Verrucomicrobiota bacterium
CGAAGTCGGGCAAGATCCTCGCCCGCACCGCGAACGGCGTCCGCCAGACGTTCGAGTACGACAAGAAGGGGCAACTCCTCGCGGTTAAGGACTCCGATGGCAACGCCGTAGAGCGCTATGCCTACGACAAGGCCGGCAACATGATGAAGAAGATGGTCGCCGGCAAGACGACGACCTTCACCTTCGACGCGGCGAACCAGCTCGTCAGCTCGACCTGCGACGGCGTGACGACGCACTACGAATACGACGCCGCGGGCCGCATGATCAAGGAAGGCGACAAGACTTACACCTACGGCTATCTCGACAAGGTAATGTCCGTCCGTGACGGCGCGAACACCTACACCTACGCCTATCATCCCGACGGCCAGCTTGCCTCTGCCAATTACGGCGACCAATCCGAATCCTTCGCCTGGGACGGGCTCGCGCTCATTCGCCGCGGAGACGAGCAGTTCGTGAACGAGCCGCACATCGGAGGGGGTAACCCAGTCGCCTCCTCCAAGGGCACGACCTATCCTGCCGGACGTAGCCTTGGCGTAGTCTGGTTCAACGACCTGTTCGGCACCACGGTCGGTGCGAAGTCGGGCAATCGGTATTCCGCCGCGGCGCTCTCGGCCTGCGGTGAACGGTTGGATAAGGCGGGCGGAGCTTTCCCTGCCATCCGTAGCCTTGGCGAAGGATGGTTCACCGGCAAGCCCCACGTCGCCGGTCTCGGCCATGTTTTCCTGATGCGCAACTACCGCGCGGGTCTCGCGAAGTGGCAGACCGCAGATCCTCTCGGCTATCCTGACGGCTGGAACCAGCTCGCTTACTGCGGGAATGGCGTGACGGGAAGCGTGGATCTGTGGGGGTGTTCGGGGTGGGTTCTTGTAGACAGTTGGAACAACCCTCTTTCGGAGGGGACTTGGACAGAGCTTATCAGGGCAGCGCCATCCGACAAAGAGATTCTTGACATCTTGGCTAGATATAGTAGATCTGGTTGGATTAAATTTAATCAACAATGTGGTGATGACCAATTAATCAGTGGCCCATGTGTTTCAGAGACGGAGATAATGACTGACTTGACCTGGTTCAAGAACCTCACGATATCATATGTTTTCAATCGCACGGACACCCTTAGTGTCACTGTTACGACGAAGGATCTGGAGTCTGATCCGTCTCTAGTTAATGCATTTGTAGACCTCGCGTTGGTCTTCGGCTCGATGATCAAAGGACCGAAAGGGAAACTCATTGGAATTGTGGGGGGTGCAAAGACTGCAGTGGAGGCTGCTAATGAGTTGGTTGATTGCCTTGACGAATATGGGAAAGAAACAGTTTGGACGGTGGATATTGGTACCATCATCTACGAGCGAACAAGGAAAAGCTCCATCGGCTTTTTCAAAGTTAGGGAATGAGGGGTTAAGGGAGACTGCTAGATGAGAATCCGTTTTTTGGTGTTGCTGTTCTTACTTGTCTGTCATGGTTCAGTACATTCTGGAAGCCACGTGTATTCGCTACCGTTTCGCAGTTCAGTCGAGTTTATCTCAGACGGGAAAGCTGAACAGTTTGATCGTGTGGAGATAGTCGCGTCCGAAGATCTGAAAGGACGTCCGACATCTCCGTTCGAGATCATAGGATACGATGGGGCCAGCAAGGTGATGCGCCGTTATGTGGTTGGGGCGAAGTACGCCCCTGTCGGTGATATCGACCGGACGATTTCTTCAGATGGTCATGCCGCTCGTCGGGACGTGGTGGGAGAAGGGTTTGTGGTTGGAGATCAGCATTACCGGATCTCGGCAGAGAAGGCGGACGGAATGTTCAGGGTTAAGGTGGACAATCTGGACTCGCAACGCTGGAGGGGTGAGGCGATGAAGGAAATGGCTCGCCTTTTTAAGGATGACCAGGCAACCAATACGCTTGCGCGCAAGTGGCCTTCTATGGACGAAGGCCTCCGATATACCAGCTCATCAGAAGAGTTTTCGCTCGTTCGAGGACAGAAGGGCGAGGAGGGTAAGGTCCTCGGCATGTTGCGGCTGAAGGGTGCTCTTTACCAGAAGGGGAATGAGTTTTCCGTTCGGTTCGGCTGTTGCTGTCAAGGCATGGACGGATGCGCTCGCTCTGTCGCCGAGGGACGAGTGACAGGCGAGATTGTCGATGGCAATATCATGAACCGTGTCATCACATATGAATTTGGCGAAAACGAGGTGGGCCTTCAGGTAAGTGTGCGGAAGGATGTTGAGTGTATGACACCTCAATACGAGCAGGTGGGCAAGGTCCTGGAGAACGCAGGAATCATCGAGCGTACGATAAGATTGAATCTCACCAGCGGATCGACGGATGTTATGATTGATTTGAAGATGTATATGAACCGTTAAGACTAGGGGGTAATCTTCTAATTGAAACCAATCCCCCCTGGAGTGAGACTCCTTATGGCGGTTTTCGAGAAGCACCCAAATCTCTTTCTGTCTGCAAGTCATTATCAAAAGTGAAGGTGCCTGCCCCCGGCGGGTGGGGACACCCGGCTCTCGAAATGCCTAGGTCTACCCAGCTCTCTGCTCTTCTGCTCCTCTGCGTTACCGCGTAGCGGAAATGGCGGGGTCTGTCCCCACGCGGCTGACGCGCAGATCGTCGCCACGGCGCTCGTTGAGAACTCGCGTGTCGAACGATGGTCGCCTCAGGCCTCTCGCCAAGGAAGACTCTGATAAAGGTGCGCGGTCTTGATCGTTTTCTCGAAGCGCAGGTCGGCGACTGAGACGAGTCGCTTTCGATGGTCGGCAAGGATTGCTCATGATTCTCGCAATTGGTAATAATTCGTACCGAGTGTCCGGCGGATAAATGGTATACTCCGCCTCATGACAACGAATAAGGAGAATGCCATGAACGAGAAGATGTTTTGTTTCCAGTGCGAGCAGACCTACGGGGGCTCGGGTTGCACGGTGAGCGGCGTGTGCGGGAAGAATCCTGCGGTCGCGAAAGGGCAGGACCTCCTCACGGGCGCGCTGATCGGCCTCGCGCGGGCGGTCGGCTGCAATGAGGCGAAGGTGACGGAGAAGACGGACGATCTCGTCATCTCGGGTCTCTTCACGACAATCACGAACGTCAGCTTTGACGAGGCGACGATCAAGGACCTGACCGACAAGGTCCATGCCGAAAAGGCGCGCATCGCCTTTGCCGCGGACTACGACGTCAACTGTCTCTGGAACGAGCACGAGGACATCCGCAGTCTCAAGTCGCTCATTCTCTTCGGCATCCGCGGCATGGCGGCCTATGCCTCGCACGCGGCGGTGCTCGGGTATCGCGACGCGCGTGTGGCGAGTTTCTTCTACAAGGCGCTGCGTGCGGTCGGTTCGACCGACGCGACTGCGGAGGCGCTGCTCCCGGTCGTGATGGAAGTCGGCGAGGTGAATCTCATCTGCATGGCGCTCCTGGACCGGGCGAATACGTCCTCGTACGGCGATCCCCAGCCGGCCAACGTGACGATGACAATCGAGAAGGGGCCTTTCATCGTGGTGACGGGACACGACCTCAAGGATCTCGAACTCCTTTTGAAGCAGACCGAAGGTGAGGGCGTCAACGTCTACACTCACGGCGAGATGTTGCCGGCGCACGGGTATCCCGAGCTGCGTCAGTACGCGCACCTGAAGGGCAATTTCGGCACGGCCTGGCAGAATCAGCAGAAGGAGTTTGACGGCGTTCCCGGCGCGTTCCTTTTCACGACAAACTGTCTGATGCCGCCGCGCGACAGTTACAAGGCGAACGTCTTCACGACGGGCGAAGTTGAGTTCCCGAACGTCACGCACATCGGCGCGGAGAAGGACTTCTCGCCAGTCATTGCCCGCGCGAAGGCGCTGGGCGGGTATGCGGAAGACCACGTGATGCACGGGGCGAACGGCGGCACGCGCGTGACGACGGGCTTCGGACGTGCCACCGTCCTTTCGGTCGCGCCACAGGTCGTCGAGGCCGTGAAGGCGGGGACGATCCGTCACTTCTTTCTTGTCGGCGGTTGCGACGGCTTCCGTCCGGGCCGCAACTACTACACCGACTTCGTGAAGGCCGCACCGAAGGATACGGTCATTCTCACGCTTGCGTGCGGCAAGTACCGCTTCAACGATCTCGACCTCGGTACGGTCGCGGGACTGCCGCGGCTCCTCGACATGGGACAGTGCAACGACGCCTACGGGGCGATTCAGGTCGCGCTCGCGCTTGCGAAAGCGTTCGGCTGCTCCGTCAACGAACTGCCGCTCTCGCTGATCCTCTCATGGTACGAGCAGAAGGCTGTCTGCATTCTTCTCACGCTCCTTCACCTGGGCATCAAGAATATCCGCCTCGGGCCGACCCTCCCCGCGTTCGTCTCGCCTGGTGTCCTGGAGATTCTCGCAAAGACCTACGGGCTCAAGCCCACGACAACGGCCGAAGCCGATCTTAAGGCGATCCTCGGCTAGGAAATAGAGATGATGAAGCGCATGAGATATGTCATCCTCGGCGCGATTCCCGGCGCAATTAACATCCGCCTCGGAGACTTGCGCTCCCGTCTCGGCGAGCTCGACAAGTCCAAGGGCGGATGTGTCCGCGCTACTTTGGCACAACAGAAACCCCTGAAGCCCTTACCCCCAGCGAAGCGTACCCCTGGAGGGGCGAAGTCGCTTGACTGCCTGCGGGAGCTTCTCTATAATATAGATGTTGCATGGGGGGACATGCGGTCTAACCTAAACAAGGGGGAAATTGTGAAAATTAAGAAGCTGCAAGGTCTCATTGCCGCCGCACACACTGGTTTCAAGGCGGATGGGTCCGTCAATCTCGATGTCATTCCGAAGCAAGTTGCCATGCTGATCAAGCAGAAGGTGACCGGCGTCTATATTTCGGGCACGACGGGTGAGGGCATTTGCTGTTCGCTGGACGAGCGCAAGGCCGTCTTTGATGCCTGGGTGAAGGCTGCGAAGGGCCAGCTTTATCTGATTGCACACATCGGCGCGCAGGCGTTGCCGGACGTGCAGCAGCTTGGTGCGTACGCCGTCACGTGCGGCATGGATGCGACGTCGATCGTTCCGCCGAACTTCTTCAAGCCGAGCAGTGTCGATGCCTTGATTGACTATCTGAAGGCGGCGCTCAAGACGTCCGAGAAGCTGCCGTTCTACTATTACCATACTTCGATGTCCGGTGTGAACTTCGACATGCAGACCTTCCTGGAGAAGGCGGACGGCAAGATCAAGAATCTGGCCGGCATCAAGTTCAACTATCCTGATCTCTACATGTTCCAGCGTTGTCTGCGTGCGTGTGGCGGCAAGTATGACATCACGTGGGGCATTGACGAGTGGTTCGCGGGTGCAGTGGCGTTGGGCGCGCAGTCGGCGATTGGCTCGACCTACAACTATTCTGCGGGAATCTACTACAAGATCTGGCAGGCGGTCAAGAAGGGCGACTTCAAGACGGTCGAGAAGAACATGAAGCGTGTCTGCGACATCGTGGACATCCTTGTGCAGTACGGCGGTGTCGCCGGCGGAAAGGTGATGTGCCAGATGTGGGGTGTCGATCTCGGTGACGTGCGCATGC
>CALZAJ010000117.1 GCA_945613785.1 uncultured Verrucomicrobiota bacterium
CAAGCGCATCGTCTTCCTCAACCTCATCGCCGCCCCCGAGGGCATCGCGAAGGTTGAGAAGGAGCATCCCGACGTGCCGGTCTTCACCGCGGCGAAGGACGAGCGTCTGAACAGCCATTTCTACATCGTGCCCGGACTCGGGGACGCCGGCGACCGCATCTTCGGTACGCTGTGAGTGTTTGACGGACGCCTAAGGACTCGCTGTGAACGACATCAAGGAAAGCATCAGGAACCTCGAGCGGTCCATTCTCTGGACGGATGGCATCTGCGCGCTCGCGGTCGCCGCGATGCCGTTCACCTATTCGATCTCGGACGGCATCATGTTCGGCGTCATCGCCTATACGCTGATCAACGCCTGCGCCGGAACCTTCAAGCGCATCCACTGGATCATGTACGTGCTGACGCTGGTCTTTGCCGCGAAATACGCCCTGATGTAAGGTTCAAAACCGGAGGAAGATGAGATGGCGCAGATGAATGCAGAGGAGAGGCGGGCGTTTCAGCAGATGCTGAACGCGGTGAAGATCCTGGTCGTCACCGAAGGCAAGGTCGATTACAATGAGTCGACCACGCTGATCGGGCTGGTGGAGCCGTTTGCGAAGACCGATCCTGACTGCGACGCGCTCCTCAAGGCTCTGATCGAGGTCCGGGCGGACGGCGTGGTCACGGCGGAGGAGTCCGCCCGTCTTGTCGACCTGATCGGCCTCCTCTCTCGCAAGGACTCGGGACTCGTCTACGGCATCGAGGAGAAACCGCCGTTCTTCGCGGCCCTCTTCGCGGCGTTCCAGCACCTGCTCGCAATCTTCGTCGCCATCATCACACCGCCGCTGCTCATCGCGGGCGGCCTGAAGATCGACGACCTGAAGGTGAAGGGCTTTCTGGTCTCGATGGCGCTCTTCGCTTCCGGCATCTGCACCTTCATCCAATGCAAGCGACTCGGACCCGTCGGCTCTCAGCTGCTCTGCGTGCAGGGTACGAGCTTCCAGTTCATCGGTCCGCTCATCGGCGTCGGCCTGGTCGCCCAGAACGCGTCCGTCGCCCAGGGCGGAACGGCGGCGGGCGTGGCCTACGGACTCCCGCTCATCTTCGGCTGCTGCATCTGCGCGGCTCCCGCGGAGATGATCGCGGCGTTCCTCTTCAAGAAGCTCCGCACGATCATCACCCCGCTTGTCTCGGGCATCGTTGTCGCGTTGATCGGCCTCGGACTCATCAAGGTCGGCATCATCTCCTGCGGCGGCGGCTACGGTTCGATGGCGCCGGATGCGCCGTTCCCGTTCGCGGGCTGGCAGAACCTCACGGTTTCCGGCGCGGTGCTCCTGACGATCGTCCTCTTCAACTGCGCGGCGAACAAGTACCTGCGCATGGGGTCGGTCATCTTCGGCATCATCGTCGGCTACCTGATCGCCTTCTTCGGCTTCGACATGGTGTCCTTCGAGACGGGTACGCTCCTGTCCTTCAACATCCCCCAACCATTCAAGTGGGGCGTCCGCTTCGATCTCGCCTCGATCCTCGGTCTCGCGATCGTCTACCTGGTGACCTCCATCGAGGCCTCGGGCGACATCACCGCCAACTCGATGATCTCGGGCCTTTCCATCAACGACGAAAGCTATTACCGACGGGTGCGCGGCGGTGTTCTCGCGGACGGCGTGAACAGCGCGGTGGCGGGCGTCTTCAACTCGTTCCCGAATTCGATCTTCGCGCAGAACAACGGACTCATCCAGCTCACCGGCGTCGCCTCGCGCTACGTCGGCTACTTCATCGCCGCGATGCTCCTCCTGCTCGGACTCTTCCCCGTGGTCGGCATGCTCTTCTCGACAATGCCAGACCCCGTTCTCGGCGGCGCGACCCTCCTCATGTTCGGCATGGTCGCCGCGGCCGGCATCCGCATCATCGCGTCCCAGCCGATCGGCCGCAAGGAGACGCTGGTCCTGGCCCTCTCCTTCGGCGCGGGCCTCGGCGTCGAGCTCTGTCCCGACATCCTCTCCCGCGCACCCGAGGCCGTGAAGGGCATCTTCAGCTCGGGGCTCGTGACGGGCGGCCTCGTCGCCATTCTCTCCAACGCCAGCATTCGCATCAAGGACTAACCGATGAAAGAGCTCGAACAGCGCATTCTCAAGGACGGACGCAGCCTGCCGGGCGGCATCCTCAAGGTCGACAACTTCATCAACCATCAGATGGACGGTGATCTCATGTGCGCGTGCGCACGCGAAATCGTCCGCCTCTTCAAGGCCGAGGGCTTCACCAAGGTCCTGACGGTCGAGGCCAGCGGCATCGCCCCCTCGATCTTCGCCGGCTATCTCGCCCACATCCCCGTCGTCTTCGCAAAGAAGGCGACCCCGAAGACGCTCGACGGAAAGTTCGTCACCAAGGTCCATTCCTTCACCAAGGACCGCGACTACGACATCATCGTCTCCAAGGAATACCTCTCGAAAGGGGACAAGGTGCTCTTCATCGACGACTTCCTCGCCTGCGGCAACGCCGGCATGGGTATTGTCGATCTCTGCCGCCAGGCGGGTGCCGAACTCGTCGGCATGGCGTTTCTCGTCGAGAAGGCCTTCCAGGGCGGACGCCGGCTCATCCTCAAGCACATGCCCAGCCTGCGGATCGAATCCCTCGCGGTGATCTCCGCTCTCGGGGACGGTACGATCAGCTTTGCGGAATGAGGAGAGGTCAAAAGGAAAAAACGAGACATGACGAATCTGACAGTTGAAGGCATCTACGACGCCCGTGCGCTTGGTTATCCGAAAATGGCCGTCCTCGGCGTCCAGCACCTCTTCGCCATGTTCGGCGCGACGGTGCTGGTGCCGATCCTGACCGGTCTCTCCATTTCGGCCACGCTTCTCTTCGCCGGTCTCGGAACCCTCATCTTCCACTTCCTCACCAAGCGGAAGGTCCCCGCCTTCCTCGGCTCGTCCTTCGCCTTCCTGCCGGGCTATTTCGCGCTCACCGCGATGCAGGGCGGCATCTGGGAGGGACTCACGAAGACGCAGCTTCTCGCCTATGCGTCCGTGGGCGTCGCCGTTTCGGCGCTCGTCTATCTCCTGGTCGCGGCGATCGTGAAGGGATGCGGCGTTCAGCGTGTGATGAAGTTCTTCCCGCCCGTCGTCACAGGGCCGATCGTCATCGGCATCGGACTCGTCCTTGCGCCGATTGCCGTCGGGAGCGCCTCGACCTGTTGGCCGGTCGCGCTCGCGGGCATTGTCGCCGTCCTGGTCGCCGCCTGCTTCGGGAAGGGTATGGTCCGCATCATCCCGATCCTGATCGGCGTTCTCGTCTCGTATCTCGCCGCCGTCATCCTGGGCAACGGTTGCGGCTTGCAAGGGGCGTCCGTCGATTTCTCGAAGATCGCGGCGGCGGACTGGATCGGCCTTCCGTTCCATTGGGGCGAGACGGTCTTCGCAATCGGCGGCGAAGGTGTCGTCGGACGCATCGCCTCCGCAATCGTCATCGTCGTCCCGCTCGTCGCGGCGACGATCATGGAACACGTGGGCGACGTCTCGGCAATCGGCTCGACGATCAGCCGCAATCTTTTCAAGGATCCGGGACTGCACCGTACGCTTCTCGGCGACGGCGCGGCGACGCTCCTTGCGTCTCTCTTCGGCGCTCCGGCGAACACGACGTATGGCGAGAACACGGGTGTCCTCTCGCTCTCGAAGGTCTATGATTCGCGCGTCATCCGCATCGCGGCTGCGATTGCGATTGCGCTTTCGTTCTGCCCGAAGTTCGCCGCGGTGATTGCGACGCTCCCGGCGGCGACCGTCGGCGGCGTCTCGTTCGTCCTCTACGGCATGATCTCGTCCGTCGGCGTCCGCAACCTCGTCGAACATCAGGTCGACTTCTCGAAAGCGCGCAACATGCTGATCTGCGCCGTGACGATCGTCTGTGCGCTCGGCATCAGCTTCAGCGAATCGAAGGGCATCAGCTTCGCCGTCGGGTCCGTCTCCTTCACGCTCTCCGGCCTCGCCGTGGGCGCGCTGATGGGCATTCTCCTCAATGCCGTCCTTCCAGGCAAGGACTATGTGTTTGACGAGGTGACGGACTCTTCGAAGGACCTTAAGAAACCCAATCCCGACAACGGAATCCACAACTGATGAGCAACGAAATCTCAATCGGCTTCAATACGGCCATCTCGATGGTCAAGGACGCGCTCTATCCCGGCGAGTGACCGCAGTCCGTCTTTATCTAACGACAAGTTAACGAACGAGAAAAATGAAGAAACTGCTGATTGCGGCCCTTGCGGCTGTTGCCTGTGCCGGTGACGTCCTGGCGGACGAGAAGCCTGCCTCTGGACTCGCCGAGGAATCCTCTTGGACAGATGCGTTCTGGGGATTCGGCAACTACGGACTCTATTCGGGATACCAGCTCTACGGCTCGCTGGTGAACCGTGAGCCTACGCTCCAGGGCTACGCCGAAGTCAATGCCAACCTCTCCGTCTCCGACGTGAGTCTCGGATACCTCGGTCTCGGCCTGTGGTCCAACTCGGACCTCACCTGTTACCGTAAGGACAAGTACGGCCGCATCTTCAACGAATGGGATTTCAACATTCACTGGGGCACGACCTTCTGGTTCGATGATGACAAGACCTGGGGCCTCGACTACCGCACCTCGATCGTGTGGTACTACTATCCCCATCGGATGTACCAGAAGGGCTATCGTGACGGCCGTCGTCAAGACACCGACACGACGATGGACTGGAACCATTCGTTTGCGCTCGTCAACCCGTTCGTGACGCCGTTCCTCGACGTCGTCCACGAGTATCACGAGTCCGACGGCAACCTCCTCCAGTTCGGTCTCAAGCGCAGCGACGTGATCGGCGATTCGCTGAAGGTCACGCCCTCGCTCACCTTCGTTTGGCGCAACAGCCACTACAACTGGTGCTTCCCGACCGGCTTCGGCACGATGAAGCACGGTACGGGTCTGGCGACGATGAAGATCGGTCTTGATCTCGACTACCAGATCTCCGAACACTTCGGAATCTTTGCCAAAGTCGCCTACTGTTCGGTCCTTGACAAGGACCTCCGCGACAACTGCGACCACCGCGACCAGGCCTTTGACGGATGCTACTACGGCATCAAGGACAAGGACTTCGCGTGGGGTGGTATCGGCGTCAGCTTCAATTTCTAATCGGTAGAGATGGATATCAGAAAGAAGTACCTCTCGGCAACCGACTTCCTTCGCGATTCGTGGCGCCTTGCCGCGCTCGTGAAGGGGTCCGGTTGGAAGCCTGACCTCCTCATCGCCCTCTGGCGCGGCGGCGCGTTCGTGGGTGTCTCCCTGCACGAGTTCTTCAAGGCCTCGGGCTGGAACATCCAGCACATTCCGCTGAAGTGCGCGAGCTACACCGGCATCGGTGAGAATGCCGGCGAAGTGGTCTTCACCCTCGGAGACGAGATTTTCGGACTGCTTCGGCAGGGCGACAAGGTTCTCGTGGTCGATGACGTCTTCGATACTGGCAAGACCGCCAAGGCGGTAAAGGCCCGCATCGATGCGAC
>CALZAJ010000118.1 GCA_945613785.1 uncultured Verrucomicrobiota bacterium
AGATAGTAAGGGGGGTGTGAAGTGCGACAAGATGCGCGCGGCCAGAAGGAACGTATCACTCTATGGTATAATTTCTCGCCGTGGAAACCGAGACGCTGAAATTCAACTATCCCAAGGACCTGCCGATCTGTGAGCATCGGGAGGAGATCCTGGCCTTGCTGAAGAAGGCGCCGGTCGTCATCGTCTGCGGCGACACGGGTTCGGGCAAGACGACCCAGCTGCCGAAGATGGCCATGGAGCTCGGCCTTCGCCACATCGCCTGCACGCAACCGCGCCGTCTGGCCGCCGTCACGGTGGCCGAACGCGTCGCCGAAGAGCTCCAAACGCCCGTCGGGGGACTCATCGGCTACCAGCACCGCTTCGCCCGACAGGTCTCCGACGACACGCGCGTCAAGTTCATGACGGACGGCGTCCTTCTCGCCGAGACCCGAAGCGACCCCCTTTTGCGCGCCTACGACTGCATCATCATCGACGAGGCCCACGAACGCTCGCTCAACATCGACTTCCTGCTGGGTATCCTCAAGCGCATTCTCCGCAAGCGCCGTGACCTCAAGGTCGTCGTATCGTCGGCCACGCTCGACACCGAGAAGTTCGCGCAGTTCTTCGACCGCGCGCCGACGGCCATCGTCCCGGGGCGTCTCTTCCCCATCGAGATGCGCTACCGTCCCGCCGAAGACGGCGACGAAATCAACCTGCCGCGCGACGTCGCCTCGGCCATCCGCTCCTTGCCGCCCGAAGACGACGTCCTCGTGTTCCTACCGGGCGAACGCGACATCCGCGAGACCGCCGACCATCTCGGTCGCAGTCCCTCTCACCGCGGGGACGACGTCATCCCCCTGCTGGCCTCCTTGCCCGCCGCAGAACAGCAACGCGCCTTTCGTCCGTCTTCCAAACGCCGCGTGATCCTCGCCACCAACGTCGCCGAGACATCCGTCACGATCCCCGGAATCCGCGCCGTCATCGACTCGGGCCTGGCCCGCATTTCACGCTACGTCCATCGGACACAAGTGCAGCGTCTGCAGATCGAACCCGTCTCCCAGGCCTCAGCCCGCCAGCGTGCGGGACGCTGCGGACGCGTCGGGCCCGGCATCTGCATCCGTCTCTACGATGAAGCCGACTACAATGCGCGCGAGGCCTACACGCCGCCCGAGGTGCTGCGCTCGTCCCTGGCTGGTGTCATCCTGACGATGCTCGACCTGCGTCTGGGCAACATCGAGAGCTTCCCATTCATCGATCCACCTAAACCGTCGATGATCCATGAGGGCCTGCGTGAGCTGCTGGAACTCGGCGCGATCCGCCACGACGTCGAGCACGACGTCGTCCTCACGCGCGAAGGACATCAACTCGCGCGCATTCCCGTCGAACCGCGTCTCGCCCGCATGATGCTCGCGGCCTCGAAGCTCGCCACCCTGCCGTCCGTAATCCCGCTGGTCGCCGCGATGAGCTGCGACGATCCGAAGCGCCGTCCCGTGGACGAGAAGGAAAAGGCCGACCAGGCGCATGCCCCCTTCCGCGAGACGGGGTCGGACTTCCTTGGCACGCTCAAGCTCTGGCACTGGTGGGAGGACCAATCGAAGGCTCTCTCCCAGAGCCAGCTCCGCAAGCTCTGCACGAAGACCTTCCTGTCCTATCCCAAGATGCGCGAATGGCGCGACCTGGTCCGTCAGCTCGGCGATCTCGCCAAGCGCCTGAAGCTGGATGTCGAAAACGACAACGGCGGACCCGACGCGCTCCACCGGGCACTGATGAGCGGACTCCTCGCGCGGCTCGGACACCTCGATCCCGAGGAGCAGGATTACCGCGGCGCCCACGGCATCCGCTTCGCCCTCCACCCGTCCTCGGTCCTGACGAAGAAAAGACGCCCCACGAGCGACAGGCGGCATCCGCAATCAAACAATCAAACGGCCAAAGAGTCGCACAACTCCCCCGAGTGGATCATGGCGGGCGAGCTCGTGGACACCTCGCGGCTCTTCGCCCGCAACGCCGCGACGATCGACCCGCGCTGGATCGAGGGCATCGCCGGCGACATCTGCAAGCACAGCTACCACTCACCCGAATGGGACGCACAGAACGGCTTCGTCCGAGCGACCGAGCAGGTGACGCTTTACGGACTCGTCATCGTGCACGGACGCCGCAGGGACTACAGCCGCATCGATCCCGCCTTTTCTCGCAAGCTCTTCCTGCTTCATGCGCTCGTACTCGGCGAATTCCCGAAGCCTCCGAATGCCGTCCGGGAGAACCTCCTGCTCCTCGACGAGATGCGCAAGCGCGCCGAACGCAACCGTCGGCCGGAACTGTTCGACACCGACCGCCTGACGGCGTTCTTCGACAGCGTTGTGCCGAAGGAGATCGTGTCCGTCGGCGAGCTGAAGAAATGGCTCTACGCGGCGACGCCTGAGGAACGCCGACGCTTCCGGCTCAAGCGCAGCGAATGGCTCACCAATACCGGCAGCAGTTCGTCCGCCTATCCGGAATCGATCCGGCTGGGCAACGTGAAGATCGTCCTCACCTATCGGCACACGCCCGACGACCCCGAGAAGGACGGCATCACGGCGTCCGTACGCAAAGCCGACGCCACCGCACTGCGCCTGTGGCGGGCCGACTGGCTCGTACCTGGCGCCCTGCCCGAGAAGGTCAGCTGCCTGCTCGGCGCCCTCCCGTCTTCCCTGCGCCGCGTCCTCTCGCCGATTTCCGACACCGTGGCCGTGCTGATGCCGCTTCTCAAGCCTGGTGACGAATCTCTGACGACGGCGATCCGGCGGATTCTCTGGGAGCACAACGGCATCCGTCTTCCGTCCGACGCCCTCGACGAGGAAAAGCTTCCCGGCCATCTGAAGATCCGGTTCCGCATCACGGACGACGAGAACGGACGCGAACTCGCCGCCTCGCGCAGTCTTGATGAGGCACTGTCCGCCGCGGGCGTCAACGATCGGCCGGGCTCGGCCTCGGCGCTCGTCCGCCACGACACGAAGAAGCACACGGCATGGGACTTCGGCTCGCTCGACGCGGCCAACGTCCAGAAGTCCGCAGGCTGGGAGCTGCGCAACTATCCGGGGCTCAACGACGAAGGCGACGGCGTCACGTTACGGCTGTTCAAGGATCCGAAATCCGCGGCTGCCGCCCATGAGGCGGGCGTCACGCGACTGATGTATCTGCGGCTGACGCAGCATGCGCGTCCGTCGTTCGCGACAAAGCGTCTCCCCTTCCCGGCCGCCCTCTATTTCAAGACCCTCAACTACGACACGGCGCGACTGGCCGAGGATTTGCTGCTGGCCTCGATCCGAGAGGCGGCCGTGAGGTCCCGCGAACCCGTCCGCACGGCCGAGGACTTCGAGGCGCTGGTCAAGTCCACGAAGGCCGCCGTCGACGTCTACCACGCGAACCTGGTCGCGCTACTGACGAACGTCCTGACGGCTGCGAGCGAATGCGCGGAACTCGCGGAGGCGGCGAATCTGCTGCCGGAAACGGTCGATGCGGTCGAGACACAGCTCGCCTGGCTTGTCTATCCGGGGTTCGTGCGGACGGTGCCGGCGGACAAGCTGCGGGAGTATCCGCGCTACCTCAAGGCGCTGAAGATCCGTCTCGAGCGCGCAAAGGTGAATCCGCTGTCCGACCGCGCGAAGGAGGCGCGCTTTGCGCCCTATTGGGAGGTCTACTACGAGACGGTCGTCAAGAAGTCCTCGAAGATCCTGGACCGCGGCGCCCTGTCGGACTACCGTTGGATGCTCGAGGAGTTCCGCGTCTCCGTCTTCGCACAGGAGATAAAAACAGCCGCTCCGGTGAGTCCGAAGCGGCTTGAGGCGAAACTCGCCGAGGCGATCGAAGTCTGATCAGAAGTCGACTTCGGAGTCATCCCAGCAGCAGCGGAGGACCTTCTCCATCAGCTTCGCGTCCATCGGGCGCGGGTTGCAGCCCGTGCAGGCGTCACCCATCGCGTTTTCGGCGATCTTGGCGGCCTTGGCCTCGAACTCATCCGGCTTGACCATGCCCTCGCCCGGAAGACCGTTCGCGGCATAGTCCTTGATGCAATGCGGAATGTTGAGGTCGTCGTTGAACTTGCGGACCCACGCGATGAGGGCGGCGATCTGGGCCTCCTGGGAGGTCTCGGCGCCGGCGAGGCCGAGTTCACGCGCGCACATCGCATAGCGATCGGCGGCGAACGGCACCGCGGCGTTGAACTTGATGACCTTCGGCAGGTACATCGCGTTGGCGGCGCCGTGGATGATGTGTCCGCCTGAGAACGCCGCGCCCGTCTTGTGGGCGAGCGAGTGTACGATGCCGAGAAGCGCGTTCGAGAAGCTCATGCCGGCGAGACACTGGGCGTCGTGCATGATCGCACGGGCCTCGGCGTCACCCGCATAGGACTTGACGAGCGAATCGCGGATCATCTTCATCGAGTGGATCGCCAGGGCGTCCGCATACGGGGAGTGCGCGACGGCGACGATCGCCTCGAGGTCGTGGGTGAGCGCGTCCATGCCCGTGTGCGCGCAGAGCTTCTGCGGCATCGTGAGGGTGAGCTCAGGATCGACGATGGCGATGTCAGGCGTGATCTCAAAGTCCGCGATCGGGAACTTGATGCCCTGCGTGTAGTCCGTGATGATCGAGAACGCGGTGACTTCGGTCGCCGTACCAGACGTCGAGGAGATGGCCACGAAGTGCGCCTTCGTGCGGAGCTTCGGCAGACCAAAGACCTTGCACATGTCCTGGAACGTGCACTCCGGGTGCTCGTACTTGATCCACATTGCCTTCGCGGCGTCGATCGGAGAGCCGCCGCCCATCGCGACGATCCAGTCAGGCTGGAACTCCTGCATGATGGCCGCGCCCTTCATCACCGTCTCGACGGACGGGTCGGACTCGATGCCCTCGAAGACCTTCACTTCCATGCCGGCTTCCTTGAGGTAGTCCTCGGCGCGCTGGAGGAATCCGCCGCGCTTCATGGAACCGCCGCCGACACAGATGATCGCACGTTTGCCCTTGAGCGTCTTGAGCGTCGCTAGGGCGTCCTTGCCGTGATAGATATCACGAGGGAGACAGAATCTTGCCATGGGAATACTCCTTCTGAATGTTTACGCGAGAACCTGATTAGCGCTTCTTGGCAGGCGGAGGCGGAACCTTGCCCTTGACGACCTTGACGGTCTTCGCCGGACGCGGCGGGGGGAGAAGCTTGCCGTGCTTGTCGACGGGACGGCCATACTGGTCGACGTAACGGACGGGCTGCGGCTTGCGGTGATGATTGTCGCGGTGGTGGCGGTCATGATGATGGCAACCCGTGAGGACGAGCGCCGAGACGATGCAGAGCGCAAACAGGATGTTCTTCATTTTTGTTGTTTTCCTTTCTTGTCGTTTTTGAAATGTCACCACGTGAAGTCGATTGTCGTGCCCTCGCGGGTACGAAGGCCCTTGATCGATCCGTGCGGCCAGTCAGTCGGCATCTTCTTGCCCTTCTCGGAGTTGATGAGAATCTCGCCGACGGCGGCGACCAT
>CALZAJ010000119.1 GCA_945613785.1 uncultured Verrucomicrobiota bacterium
CGCTGACGGCCTTTTCGCTGACCGGCTATTCCGGCGGCGGCAAGAAGATGATCGCCGACTACGAGACGGCCTCGACGCCGCTTCACCTGGGCGGACGACAGTATGCGCTTGGACAGACGCATAAGCACCTGCCGGAAATGGTGAAGGTCTGCGGACTCTCCAAGGCGCCGGTCTTCTCTCCGATCGTCGTGCCTCATCACAGCGGCATGGAAGTGACGGTCCCGCTCTTCGCCGACCAGGTCAGGGGCGGCCTCGAGGCGATTCGCGCCTGTTACCGCGCCTATTATGCGTCGGGCCTCGTGAAGTTCGCCGAGGATTCGTCGGAAGGCGGCTTCCTCTCGTCGGCCACGCTCTCGGGGCGCGATGATCTTGAGGTTTCCGCCTACGGCAATGACGACCGCATCATCCTGGTCGCCCGCTTCGATAATCTCGGCAAGGGGGCTTCGGGGGCGGCGATCCAGAACATGAACATCGTCCTGGGCTGCGACGAGGCGACGGGCCTCGTCGTCTGACGCCCGTTCGGATTGTTTCTGCAACCACGCGCCGGCGGCGCCGGTCTGCATTCTCGCGCCCGTGTCGAGCTGGGCGATTTGCTATAATAGAGGAAATGCAAGCGGAGAGACAGAGCGAGGAACTGAACCGGTCGACGGCTTTTGACAACAAGCTGCGTCCGACCGATTTCGACGGATTCGTGGGCCAGGAGAAGGTCCGCGACCGTCTGATGTTGGCCGTCGAGGCGGCGAAGGCCCGTGGCGAATCGCTCGACCATGTTCTTTTCTCCGGTCCGCCCGGTCTTGGCAAGACGACGCTTTCCTACATTCTTGGTGAGGCGATGGGTGTGAATGTCAAGACGACCTCTGGTCCCGTCATCACGAAGCCCGGCGACCTGGCGGGTCTGCTCACCTCGCTCGAATCTGGCGACATCGTCTTTATCGATGAGATTCACCGCATGGCCAAGACGGTCGAAGAGTATCTCTACAGCGCGATGGAGGACTATGCGATCGACATCATGATCGATCAGGGCCCCAATGCGCGTTCGGTCCGTCTCGAGCTTCCGCGCTTCACGCTCGTGGGTGCGACGACCCGCATCGGCCTCATCGCGGCTCCTCTCCGCGCACGTTTCGGTCTCGTCAACCGCTTGGACTATTACGAACCGAAGGACCTCGCGGAGATCGTCAGCCGCAGCGCGGCCAAGCTGGGCGTCGACATCGATGCCGAGGGGGCGTTGGAAATCGCCCGCCGCAGTCGCGGCACGCCGCGCATTGCCAACAATCTGCTTCGTCGCGTGCGTGACTACGCGCAGATCCGCGCCGACAATTTCATTACGGGACCTGTCGCGACGCAGTCCCTCGGCCTTCTGGAGATCGATCCGCACGGACTCGATGACATGGATCGTCGCATCCTCGAGACGATTTGCGTCAAGTTTGGCGGCGGACCGGTCGGACTCTCCACCATCGCTGTCTCCGTCGGCGAGGAAGCTGACACTGTCGAGGAGGCCTACGAGCCGTTTCTGATCATGGAGGGCTATCTCGAGCGCACCCCCAAGGGCCGCGTCGCGACCCCCCTCGCCTACGAACGCCTCGGCCTGAGTAAGTGAGCGCAGTCCGTGACAGAAGGAATCCCATGAAGACGATTTTTGAGAATGCCTCGCTGATCCTTCCCGGCCATCAGACCGGCAAGGGAGACGTGTTGGTCGAGAACGGCCGCATTGCCGAGATCCGGATGGCGGGTCCCGACGCGGCGAAGGGCGGCGCTGGTACGGATGCCGTGCGTGTCAACTGCACCGGAAAGCTCCTGATGCCGGGCCTCGTCAACTGTCACGGACATACCGCGATGACGCTCGTGCGCGGCGTGGGCGGCGGACTTCCTCTGCAGCGCTGGCTCGAGGAGGCGATCTTCCCGATCGAGGCGAAGATGACGCCTGAGGACGTGGCGGCCGGCACGACCTGGGGGGCGATGGAGATGCTGGCCGGCGGCACGACGTGCGTCGCCGACATGTACGATTTCCCGGATGCGTATGACGTCCGTCTTGCCGAGGCTGGCCTGAAGGCGAGCGTCAACCGCGTGGGGCTGGCCTTTGCGGACAACGTGCCGCCCGGGCGTCTCGACGAATGCGTCGCCTATGTCGCGCGCGGCTGCACGGACAAGATCAACCGCGACTTCTGCATTCATTCCGAATACCTGACGAACGAGAAGTTCTGCCGCGAACTCGCCGCGGCGAACCGCGACTATCGGCGTCCCGTCCACGTGCACGTCTCGGAAACCGAGAAGGAGCACGCCGAATGCCTGGCGCGGCACGGCAAGACGCCGATCGCGTATCTCGCGGACACGGGGCTTCTCGACTACGGCGCGTACGCCGCGCACTGCGTGTACGTGACGGACGACGATTTCCGCATCATGCGCGAGAAGAACGTGACGCTCGTCCACAACCCGTCCAGCAACATGAAGCTCGGTTCAGGCTTTGCCCGCATTTCCGCGGCGCTTGCCGCGGGTGTGAACGTGGCGCTCGGGACGGATGGTTGTGCGTCGAACGACAACCTTGACATGTTCGAGGAGATGCACCTCGCCTCGCTCATCCACAAGGGCCTCGCGAAGGATCCGACGGCGCTGCCCGCCTGGGACGTGATCGACATGGCGACGGTGAATGGCGCGAAAGCGCTCGGGCGTCCCGATACGGGGGAGATCGCCGTCGGCAAGTGCGCGGACTTCTGCCTCGTCGACCTCGACCGGATTCACCTGACGCCGTGCCTAGACCTTCCGAGTCTCGTCGTCCATTCCCTGCACGCGAGCGACGTCGTGATGACGGTCGTCGATGGCGAGATCGTGTACGAGAAGGGACAGTTCCTCAAGCTGAACCAGGAGCGCGCGAAGTTCGACTTCCTCGCGGCCGTGCGGAGGCTCGGACTGTGAAGGCGTTTGTGATCGCCATGGAGTCCGAGGCGGCCTGCGTCCTCGCCCATCTGACGGGGTCGTTCGAGTCGCTGGAATACGGACGCAAGGTCGTGACCGGCCAGCTGCTTGACGAGACGGTCATGGTCGTCGTCTCCGGCATCGGCAAGTCGAACGCCGCGGCGGCGACGCAGTTCGCGATCCAGGCGGGTGCGGACGAGATTCTCAACGTCGGCGTCTGCGGCGGCTTCGAGCCGGAGATGAAGATCGGTGACCTCTATGAGGTGGACCGTGCGGTGCAGTACGACTTCGACCTCGCGCAGCTCAACGGCACCGAGATTGGCGTCCTCAACGAGCGGACCTCCCCGTACATTCCGATGCGGACGACGGGGCGGTATCCCGCGAAGACGCTGGCGACGGGCGACCATTTCAATGACAATACGGCGGACTTGCCGCTTCTGAAGCATCTCGGCGTCGGCCTTCGCGACATGGAAGGCGCGGCGATTGCGCACGTCTGCGAGACGGCCGGCGTTCCGTGCCGCGCGCTCAAGTGCGTCACCAACGTCCTTGGCTCCGGCGCGACTGGTCAGTTCGCCGAGAACCTAAAGCGCTGCCTCGCACTCCTGACGGACGCGTGCGGCGCCTGGTGAGGCCGGAGGATTTATGTTCGAAACGCGCGGATATATGCTGGATGTGAGCCGGGACCGGGTCCCGACGATGCGAACGTTGCGACTCATCGTCGACATTCTCGCGCGGTACCGTTACACGCAGTTTCAGCTTTATACCGAGCACACGTTTGCGTACGAAGGTCATGAGTCGGTCTGGGAAGAGGCCGATCCGCTGACGCCAATGGAAATTGCGAAGCTCCAGGCCTACTGCGAGATGCAGGGTATTGAGCTCGTGCCGAATCAGAACACCTTCGGACACATGGAGCGTTGGCTCACGAATCCGAAGTACAACGCGCTCGCGAAGTTCCCGAAGGGCGGGGCGATGACGCCGTGGGGGACGATCAAGAAATTCCCGACGACGCTCGATCCCAAGAATCCGGGTTCGCTTGCGCTCGTCGAGGACCTGCTGGGACAGCTGTTGCCGAACTTCGCGTCCAAGCTCGTCAACATCGGTTGTGACGAGACGTTCGAAATCGCCGATCCCGAGGAGTACTTCACGTTCCTGATGAAGGTCGTGGAGGTTGCGAAACGCCACGGGAAGCGTCCGATGTTCTGGGGCGACATCATCTTGAAGCATCCCGAGTACATCGCGCGTCTGCCGAAGGACTTGATTGCGCTCGACTGGGGGTACGAGGCGAATCATCCGTTCGAGAAGGAGGCCGAGGCCTTTGCGAAGGCGGGACTCGACTTCTACGTCTGTCCGGGCACGTCGTCCTGGCGTTCGCTGGCGGGTCGTGTCGAGAACATGCGCGAGAACCTTGAGGCCGCCGAGAGGGCGGGGCGTACCTTTGGCGCAAAGGGCTATCTCCTGACGGATTGGGGCGATGAGGGTCATTGGCAGCCGCTCGCGGCGTCCCTCCCTGGCATCATCCTCGCTGGCAACTTTGCCTTCTCGGGTCCGAAGTCCGCGCACATGGATCTTGAGAAGGAGCTCAACTCGGTGATGGATGCTCCCTTGGGCGGATTGTTGCTGAAATTGGGGACGCTTTACCTGCGGGGTGGTGCGCTGAAGGCGAATTGTTCAGAATTGTTCAATATTCTCTTAAATCCGCACGGATATTCCCGTCATCCAGGGCTCACGCAACCAATTCTGGATGAAATCAGCGGTATTGCGTCCGGCGTCCGAATTGCCGCGGAACGCTGGGTGGATCGCAGTGATTGGGCAAAAGAGATCGTTTACATGGCAAATTTGATAGATTGCGCCTGTCATCGTCGGGACGAATCGCGTCTCCGCGCGCTCCGTGACGAGCATGGCCGCATCTGGCGAATGCGTTCACGGGAGGGCGGCCGAATCGATTCGCTCGCGAAATTGCCGCGTTTTTAAGTGAAATACACTACGGATTGTGTGGATTTCGTTGTTTGTACACAATCTGTAGATAAGATTTCGGACTTTCCCCTTGATTAGCTACAACATTTAGTGTATCATTTGTTCGTTAACCACAAGAACAAGTGATTCTTGGGGCGTGCATCACGAATTGCGGTTAAGACATCAAGATCAAGGGGGTTTGCAGAGAAAATGAGTCAGATGAAGATTATCAAGAGGTCGGGCGAGGAGAAGCCGTTTGACGTGACCAAGATTGAGAACGCCATTCGCAAGGCGAGTCAGGCCGTTGATTACAAGGATGCGTTGTCGGAAGGGCGCATTCGGCTGATTGCAGAGGAAGTTGCGGGTGTGTGTGCGGCGCGTGATCGTGCGATGACGGTCGAAGAGATTCAGGACGTCGTCGAGACGAAGATCATGGAGATGGGCGCGCGTGAGATTGCGAAGAAGTACATTACGTATCGTTACAAGCAGTCGTTGCTCCGTCAGGCGAACACGACGGACAAGCAGTTTCTTTCGCTCATCGAGTG
>CALZAJ010000120.1 GCA_945613785.1 uncultured Verrucomicrobiota bacterium
CCAGCAACCTTCGGCTTCGGAGGCCAACGCTCTATCCAATTGAGCTACAGTCGCATCTGCAAAGTTATCGTATTATATCAAAAAAAGGGCTACCTCGTCTTGTGCGCAGTACGACGGCGTTCGAGTCGGAGCCGATGGGCCGAAACAAGGCGCCTGACGCCAAGATAGGTGACCGGCGTACAGATGATCGCGAGAAGAAGTCCGCCGGTGAAAAACCCGCCGAGCACGGCCGTGCCGATCTCGGACAGTGTCTGCCAGCCCTCGGGTGAAAAGAGACTCACCGAACTCAGACGACGACAATAGTCGCAGATCTCCTGCCAGCCGAGAGGCGAGCCAATCAGATGCGCCCCGACCCAGGTCTGACACGGATAGATGACGATGATCGACAAGGGATTGGTGATGAAGGTACCGAGGGTCGCCCCGATCTTGCTCACCTTCAGGAAGAAAGAGAGCGGGAGCGAGACGATCAACTGCAACCCGAACGGAATCGAGCAGCCAATGAACATGCCAAGGGCCCAGCCGGCCGCCACACGGTTGACCGGCAACCGGTCCCTCAGCATGCGCAACCTGAGATAGCGAAAATATCTCCGGAGCGCGTTCACTTCACGGAATGGACAAACAGACCCGAGCGGAGCTTCGGTTCGAACCAGGTCGACTTCGGCGGCATGATGGCCCCCGCATCAGCGATGGCCATCATCTCCTCGACCGTCACCGGCTCCATCGCAAAGGCCACGGCCGCATCGCCGGAATCGACCTTCGCCGCCAGCGCCTCGTCACCGCGAATGCCGCCCATGAACGAGATGCGCTTGTTCGTACGCGGATCGTCAATGCCGAGAACCGGCGCCAGGAGCTTATCCTGGAGATAAGAAACGTCCAGTGCGGACACGACGTCGCTTCCCTCGGGAATATTCCACGAAAGATCGGTCCAGTTGCCGTTGAAGTACATGCGGCAGTGGCGCGCGCCCGACTTGTCGAAGATGAAGTTCTGCGACAGAATCGACATGAACTCGTATTCGGAAAGACCGTTCAGGTCGGCGATCAGACGGTTGTACGGCAGGATCTTCAGCTGGCTCGCCGGGAAGATGACCGCCATGAACCAGCGGCTCTCGCCCTCGAAGTTGTGATCCTTGGCGAAACGCGAAGCCGCGGCACTGCGGTGATGACCGTCAGCGATATAGGCGACCGGAATGCGCGCGAAGAGCTCCTGCAGCTCGTCGGCCGTGCAGCTCGTGCCAGTCGCGATCTCCCAGACCGTGTGGCCGATGCCGTCGTCCGCAACGAAATCGTAGAGCGGCGCCGTACGGCAAGCCGCAGCGACGATTTCGTCAATCGCCTTGTCATCGCGGTAGGTCAGGAACGCCGGACCCGTATGGGCCTCGAGCGTCTCGATGTGACGCGTGCGGTCATCTTCCTTGTCCTTGCGGGTCTTCTCGTGCTGCTTGAGGATGCCGGCGAGATAGTCCTGCGTGTCAAAAGTCGCCACGATGCCCGTCTGGCTGTGGGTGCCCATCGTCTGGCGATAGGCATAGAACTTCGGCTCCGCATCCTTCACCAACGTACCGTCGGCGACCAGGGCGTCCAACGCCTTGCGCGCCTGGGCATAGGCCTCGGGAGAGGAGCAGTCCGTCCCCGCCGGGAGATCGATCTCGGGACGGGAGACATGGAGAAAGCTCTTCGGATTGCCCGCCGCCAGGGCCTTCGCCTCAGCGGTGTCAACCACATCATAAGGAACGGACGCGACCAAGGCCGCGTCCCGCTCATTCGGCCGTACGGCCGCAAAAGGATGAATCTTCATCTGGTCTCTATCCGAATCAGAAGCCGATGTTGAGGACCGGGCAGAACTGGAGCTCAGCGTCGCGAATCACGTTGACGATACCGATCTGAACGCCGTAGAGTTCCTCGGCACGGTTGATGATGCCGATCTGAACGCCTTCGCCCTGACCGACCGTGTTCACGAGACCGCACTGGACACCGTGGATAGAGCCGGCCTCGTTCCAGAGACCGACCTGCGCGCCGAGCTTGTCAGCCTGCTTCGCGCTGTTGTAGAGACCAACCTGAACACCCGAAAGCTCGTCCTTGACGTCATTGCGGAGGAGGTTGAGCATGAAGCCCTCGAAATAGGTCGTGCGACCCCAGAGACCGATGTCGAAGCCCGTCACGCTCTCTTGCTTCGTGGAGAAGGGAATCGTGACGCGCAGGCCGATCACATCAGGAGCCTGACCAGTCGCCGGGATTTCGGCAATCGCAAAATAAGCCGGCCAAATACCGACCTGCTTGCGAGGCATCAGCGTCTCAAGCTCGGTCTCAACAATTTCAGCGTCATCATCATCATCGTCGACCTCTTCAGCGAAGACGGCGACGGACAGCGAAGCAGCCATGGCAAATGCGAGCAGTTTCTTCATGTTCATTGTCTTAGACTCCTCAGTTAATTTAAGAAGATTATATGCTAAAAATCGGTTTTTGGCAAGTGTCAGCTCACCGTCACCTTACGGATGACGACCGGCTCTTCGGGAACGTTCTGGTGCGGACCGTGAAATCCGGTGCGAACCTTCGCAATCGCGTCCACAACCTCCATGCCGTCCGTCACCTTGCCGAACACGGCATATCCGAAGCCCTGCGGCGTCGGCGAGGTGAAGTTGAGGAATTCGTTGTCGACGAGATTGATGAAGAACTGACTCGTCGCGGAATCAACGATCATTGTACGCGCCATCGCGATGGTGCCACGGTCGTTCTTGAGACCGTTCATCGCCTCGTTGCGGATCGGCGCACGGGTCTCCTTCTGGTCCATGCTCTTGTCGAAGCCGCCGCCCTGGATCATGAATCCGTCGATCACGCGGTGGAAGATCGTGCCGTCATAGTGGCCCGACTTCGCGTACTCGACAAAATTCTTCACCGTTTCAGGGGCCTTTTCCTCGTTGAGTTCGAGGGTGATCGTGCCCAGGCTCGTGTCCATGATTGCCGTCATCGTTTTCTCCTTACTTAGAAATGTCTTCAAACGCCTTGCAGATCTTCAGCAGACGCTCTTCCTCGAATCCGCCACAGATGAGCTGCACGCCCACCGGAAGGTTCGTGTCCTTGGTGAATCCCGCCGGGACGGACGCCGCGCAGACGCCAGCGAGCGAAGACGGAATCGTGAACAAGTCGTTCAGGTACATCGTCAGCGGATCCTGCAGCTCGGCGAACTTGAACGCCGGCGTCGGCGCGCACGGTGTCAGCAGTACGTCCACCTGCTCGAAGACGCGGTCGAAGTCCTGCTTGATGAGCGTACGGACCTTCTGGGCACGTCCGTAGTAGGCGTCATAGTAGCCGCTCGACAGCACGTAGGTGCCCATGATGATGCGGCGCTTCACCTCCGGACCGAAGCCTTCGGCGCGCGACTTGGTGTAAAGCGAATAGACGTCCTTCGCCTGGGCGCTGCGATGTCCGTAGCGCACGCCGTCGAAGCGCGCGAGGTTCGCGCTGGCCTCGGCCGGGGCGATGATGTAGTAAACCGCCATCGCATATTCGGTGTGCGGCAACGAAACCGGCACCAGCTCGGCGCCCGCGGCCTCGCACCTGGCAATCGCCTCGTCGGTGATGCGCTTCACCTCGGGATCAAGGCCGGCGACCTCCAGGTATTCCTTCGGCAGGCCGACCCTCACGCCCTTCAGCGACGCGCCTTCGAGCGCCTTCACGTAATCCGGGACCGGATCGTGCGGCGTCGTGCCGTCCATCTCGTCGTGACCCGCAAGCGCCTTGAGCAGAATCGCGGAATCCTCGACCGTCTTCGTCATCGGACCGACCTGGTCGAGCGAGCTCGCAAAGGCCGTCACTCCGAAACGGCTGACGCGGCCGTAGCTCGGCTTGATGCCGACGCAGTTACAGAAGCTCGCGGGCTGACGGATCGAACCGCCCGTGTCCGTACCGAGCGCGGCGATGCAGAGATTGCCGCCGACCGCCGCCGCACTGCCGCCCGACGAACCGCCGGGAACACGCGCGAGATCGTACGGATTACGCGTCACGCCGAGTCCCGAGTTCTCCGTCGAGGAGCCCATCGCGAACTCGTCCATGTTGACGCGGCCGCACGGAATGAAGCCGTTCGCCTTCAGGTTCTTGACGACCGTCGCATCATACGGCGAGACGTAACCCTTCAGGATCTTCGACGCGCACGTGCAGGGCTGACCCTCGACGTTGATGAGATCCTTGATGGCAATCGGCACGGACTTCGGATTGGCCGCCGCAAGGGCGAGTGCCTGTTCCTCGTCAAAGGTCAGGTAGGCGCCGATCTCCGCATTCTTCGCGTGATAGCGGTCGATGACCGACTTGACGAGCTCGGTCGCCGAGAACTCGCCCTTCGCGAGTCCGTCCTGCGCCGCCTTGATCCCCAGTTCAAAAAGTTCCATCGTTCTCCACTCTTCCCTGTTCGCTTTTCACTGCGTGACGCGCCGCATCACGACTCTGCGCCCTCGACGATCTTGGGGAGGAGGAACTCCTCGCCGACCCGGGCCGGCGCATTGACCAGCGCCTTCTCGTGATCCAGCGACGGACGCACCGTGTCCTCGCGGAACGCATTCACGAGCGGACGCCCATGCATCATCGGTTCAACGCCGTCGACGTTCACCTCGGAGATCTTCTCGACGTACTTGACGATTCCTTCGAGCTGCGGCTGGAAGACCGCCTTCTCCTCGTCGGTCAGCTCGAGCCGCGCAAGCTCGGCCACGTATCCCACGTCAATCTTCATCTCACTTCCTCCAGCAGGGCGTGATCCAGATGCCGTCGTTGTCGAAGAGACGACGCGGCGCATCGCCGCCGTCCTCCTTGGTCTTCGTGTCGACGATGTAGAGCGCACGGTCACGGCTCGCGACCACGTGACGGCCGTTGCTGGACCAGGACGGATGCTCCCAGTTGCCGGGCTCGCCAACGAGCATCGCCGACGCCTCGCCTTTCTGCGGATCGAGCACCGCGATCTGCGTCGTGCCGCCACGCTTGGTGAGATAGGTGATGCGCCCGTCCTTGCCCCAGTCGGGGTCGACGTTCTGCGAGCCCGTCGAGGTCAGACGACGCTTCGCCTTCGTCGCGACGTCGATGACATAGAGCTGCGGACGACGCGCCTCGTCGGAGACATAGACAATCTGACGTCCGTCGGGGCTCCAGGACGGCTGACCCTCGCTGGCGTTCTTCGTCGTCGTCAGGCGCGACCACGTACCGCTCGCGACATTGATCACGTACAGCTCGGGATTGCCATGCATCGAGAGGATGATGGCCACGCGCGAGCCGTCAGGCGAAACAGCCGCACCGGTCGTCAAGCCCTTGAAAGTCCACTTCAGCTTCTTCGCCGCCGTCTGCGTATTGAATTCGAAGACCTGCGGACCCGACCCGTAGATGCCCGTATAGAAAAGCGTGTTGGCGTCTTTCCA
>CALZAJ010000121.1 GCA_945613785.1 uncultured Verrucomicrobiota bacterium
TACTCCGTGCGACGTTCGCCAGCGGGAACGGGAGTTCGCTCGCCGAGGAGTCCGTCACGGTCAAGAAGTCGTCAACGGGAAAAATCAGGGTTCCGAACGGCGCGACCGAGGTCAGGTTCTCCGTCCTTAAGATGAAACAGGAGGGCGCGCCCGTCCTCCTGTCGTTCCAGCCCTCCGCCTCGGTCAAGTGATTAGGCGAACGCGCGGACAACCTCACGGTCATCGAAGGGATGTTTCACGCCCTTGATCTCCTGCGTCGTCTCGTGCCCTTTGCCGGCGATGATGACGACGTCGCCTGCCGCGGCGTTCGTGAGAGCATAACGAATGGCCTTCGCACGATCGGGCTCGACGACGCAGGCATCCGGTTCGCCTACGCCCGCGAGGATCGCCTCAATGATCTTCATCGGGTCTTCACTGCGGGGATTGTCGGAGGTGACGACGAGACGGTCCGCGAGTTTCGCGCAGGCCGCACCCATCAACGGACGCTTCATCGGATCGCGATCTCCGCCGGCGCCGAACACCACCCAGAGCCTGGCGCCGGACGGCGTGAAGCCGCGCGCGGCCGAAAGGACCTTCTCAAGTCCGTCAGGCGTGTGGGCGAAATCGACATAGACCGTCGCCCTCACATGAGGATTCTCAACGCGCTCAAGACGTCCCCACCGCGGCCTCAGCGTCGGGATCACCTGTTGGATCGTCTCGTGCGGGACGCCGGCCGCTTCCGCCAAAGTCGCCGCGACGAGCACATTCGACCGGTTGTAGTCTCCGGCCAGTTGAAGGCCGTTCAGACAGAACTTCGGCGCCTTGCAGGAGACGGGGATCACGTTGAGCGGCAACGAGCCAACGGCCGCGAGCATCTCGTGGCCGTTCTCTCCATCCAGACAGACGGCATACGGCGGGAAGTCCTTGCGCCCGTTATCCGCCGTCGGCGCCGGCGCCTCGTCCGCAATCTGCTTCGCGAAGGAGGCCTTCACGCGGAAGTACTCCTCCATCGTCTTGTGATAGTCGAGGTGATCCTCGGAGAGATTGGTGAACGCACCGCCGGAGAAGATCGTATCGCCCGTGCGACGCTGGTGGATCGCGTGCGAGGAAACCTCCATCACGCAATCGGTGCAGCCGTTCGCCTCCATCTTCGCGAAAATCTCCTTCAGCTGCACAAGCGGCGGCGTCGTGTAGCCCGTGTAGTAACGGTCCTTGCCGTCAAAGACCTCGACCGTCGTCAGATACCCGCACGTGCGTCCAGGACAGGCGTTGAGAAACTCGGCGAAGATCCACGTGCAGGTCGTCTTGCCGTTCGTGCCCGTAATGCCCCAGACCTTCATCAGTCGCGGACTCCCGACCAGGTGTTGAAGCGCGTCTCGGCCAGCTTCTTGTACTTCGGACCGGTTCCGCCATTGACGAACGGATCGATCGAGATGCCGCCGCGAGCGGCGAACTTGCCGTAAACCTCCATGTACTTCGGCTTGAGCAGCTTCACTAGGTCGTTGTAGATGACGTTGATCACGTCCTCGTGGAAGTCGCCATGGTTGCGGAAGCCATAGAGATAGAGCTTCAGCGACTTCGACTCGACGAGCTTCTGTCCAGGAATGTAGCGAATCGTGAGCGTCGCGAAATCGGGCTGACCCGTCTTGGGGCACAACGTCGTGAATTCCGGCGCCGTAAACGTCACCCAGTAGTCGCGTTCCGGATGCTTGTTCGCAAACGCATCAAGCATCGCAGGATCGTAATCCGTCGAAGCCTTCGTCGTCTTGCCCAGCGTCTTCAGGTTGTCAAGGTCGGTTCTCATTTAATTCTCCTCCAGATGCAAATCCTCGTCTTGCCGTAGGTGCGGTCGCGAAGGAGATCCCAGCCCGGTGTCTCTTCGGCCTTCTGGACAGCCGTCATCTCGGCGATGAAGAGTCCGTCGACCCGGATGACATTCCGCTCCGCGAGTGTCGCCAGCACCTGGGCATAGCCTCTCTCCTCGCCCAACCGGTAGGGCGGATCGGCAAAGCCGACGGAGAAGCCAGGGCCGACATATGTCGAAATCCAGCGATAGACGTCGGCAGCGACGACAGTGGCGAGCGAGGACTTGTCCTTCAGCAAGGTGACAACGTTCTTATTCAGCACCTCGATGTGCTGACGGCTCTGTTCGACGAACGTCGCGGACGCGGCCCCCCGCGAAAGGGCCTCAAGGCCCACCGCGCCGGAGCCGGAGAACAGGTCGAGGAAATCGCAGCCCGTCACTTCGCATTGGATGATGTTGAACAGCGCCTGGCGGACACGGTCCTGCGTCGGACGAATCTCATCCGACTTCGGCACCAACAGATTGCGCCCGCAAAACTCTCCGCCTGTTATACGCATTCCGTCAACCTATTCACTGCTTATTCCCGGTATTCCGCACAGGAGTCTGCCGTCTCCCAGACCTTGACGGAAGAGACGCCGGAGATGCGGGCCTTCAGCTCCTCAAAGAACATCCTCGCCATGTTCTCGGCCGTGGAACGGAACGGCAGTGCAACCGTCCGCATGCCGTAGCGCTCGACGACCGCGGCGATTTCCGTCTCGCCTTCAGACTTCGTATTGTAGACGAAGGCGTGGTCGAATCGGTCGCAGATGATTTCTGTCGCGATCTTCTTGAGATCCTTGAAGTCGATGACCATGTCACTGGCATCGTCCTCGGCCTGCGTGACGGAGATGTCCACGCGATAGGTGTGTCCGTGCAGGTTCTTGCAAAGTCCCTGATGGTTCGTCAACACGTGAGCCGCGTCGAACTTGACGGTCTTGGTTACGGTGATCATCGGTACGTCCTCAAGTTACCTTTTGTTCATCCCCTGCGGCTTGACGTCTTCCATCATGATGGCGACGAATTTCTCGGGCGGAGGGCACGGACGGAACGTCTTGAGGTCGATGAACGCGTGCCGCGTAAAACCGTTGACCAGCACCTGGTCCTCGCCTTTGCGTTTGATCTCGCAGGCGATTTCAAGACGGACGCCCTTCTGGGCCTGCACCCAGGCGGAAATCTCCAGAAGGTCATCATACCGCGCGCTGGCGCGATAATTGCACTCCGCATGCGTCACGGGCAGCCCCCAGCCCTCCGCCTCGCATTCCTTGTAGGTGTAGCCGCACGCGCGCATCAGTTCATTGCGCGCCCGTTCGAACATCGTGAGGTAGTTTCCGTAATAGACGACACCCATCATGTCGGTGTCGGCATAGGGAACACGATACTCTATCGTAATCTTTTTCATATTCTCAGGGCTCCTTGTCGAAGAATGCTGATTTCGCCTTCGGGCGAGAGACGGACAACGGTTGAGGCGACGCCGCCCGGAGAGACGCCGTCGTCAACGACCAAATCCGCGGAGAGTCCGACATCCGCCAGCGCCTGCTCGGCATCGGTAGCGGGACGTTCGCCGGACATGTTGGCGCTCGTCACGCGGAGAAGGCCCCCGCACTTGCGCAGCAAGGCACGGGTCCATTCGTGATCGGGAACGCGATAACCCTCGCCTTCAGAGACAATCGTAAGGCCACCTGGCCAGTGGGAGGTCAACGGATGTCTGACCGGCGTCACCTCAGCGTCGGACGCCAACAGGGCAATGGGTTTCTTCGCCTCACGACCCTTGATCGTGTAGAGGCGGTCGACGGCCGCGGGGAACTTCGGATGGGCGGCGAGTCCGTAAACGGTATCCGTCGGAATCACCACGACACCGCCCGCGAGGAGGGCCCGTGCGGCCTCCTCAAGACTCGTTTCTGTGCAAGGGATGATCTTCATCGGCTCAGCTCATCCCGCCGAGGCGGCGGGGTTACTTCATCAACTCTTCCAGAATCCGCACCGACAGCTTCACGAGTTCGACGCAGGGGCGCTTCTTGTAGTATTCCTCCGTGCGCGGCTCAGGAGCGCCGCCGGTCGTGACCTTCACGCCCGCGAGCAGTTCGCGGCAGACGATCGAACCGCATTCCTCCTTGAATCGCCGGATGAACTCCTGGACATGCGGATAGACAACCGCTTTGTCCTCGCCATACTTCAGGCCCAGAACCTGTGCCGCGCCCGTCACCGTACCGCAGACCTCGCGTTCGCGTCCGACGCCGCCGCCAAGGCCACAAGAAACCTTCTTCGCCAGCGACTCGTCCATGCCAAAGTCCTCGGCAAATGCCACGACGACCGCCTGCGAACAGTTGAGGCCGCTCATGAACGCGGCTTCTGCCTTCTCGAGATGTGTCATTCTACGACTCCTTTTACTTCCGCGGCGGAAAGACCTTGTAGGAGGATACGCTTGGTCTTGGAGGTTTCGCCGGATTTGAAAATCACGCGGGACTTCGGCAGGTTGAAGGCATCGGCGAGGGTCTCAACGAGTTCTTTGTTCGCCTTGCCGTCCACGGGGGCGCAGCGGATGCGAACTTTCACGGCGTCGCCCAAGAGTCCGTCGATCCCCGCCTTGGAGGAGCGCGGCTGCGCCTTCACGTTGAGGACGATGCCTTCGGGAGTCTCAATGAAGTAGGGCATCGATCTCCTCCTGGGACAGGTCGCGCCATTCACCCGGCTGCAGGTCGGCGGGCAGACGATAGGAACCGACGGCCACGCGCTTGAGGGACAGGACGACGAGGTGGGCCGCCGAGCACATATAGCGAATCTGACGCTTGCGGCCCTCGTGAAGACGGAACTCCAGGACCGTCACATTGTTCTCGGTCGGCCGAAGGACCGTCACAGGGACTGGGCGGATCACATAGCCGTCCGGCATCTTCACGGGCGAGCGCAGGACGCGCAGCTTCTCTTCGCTCCAATGTCCCGCGACCTCCACGACATACGTCTTCTCGTGGTCGTAGCGCGGATGCGTCAGCTTGAGCGCCAGATCGCCGTCATTGCTCATCAAGAGAAGGCCCTCAGAGTCCTTGTCGAGACGTCCAACCGGAACGAGACGCTCCGGCGCGGCACGGACGAATTCCGCGGCCGTCTTGCCGCCAAAGGGATCGCTCATGGAGGAAAGGACGCCGACGGGCTTGTAAAGGACGACCGTACGCTTACGCTCGCCGAGCGGCAGAGGCTTCCCGTCAATGCGGATCTGAACCTTCTCCGGATCGAATCGTTCGCACGGACGGTTCACGATGAGTCCGTCGACCGTGACGTGACCGGCCTCGATGAGGTCGGAGGACTTCCGACGGGACGCGTAGCCAGCGTGTGCGATGATGTTCTGAAGTCGTTCTTCTGCCATTGCGGGATATTATAGCATTTCGTACCCGAAGCCGAAAATGCTATAATACTTCCACTTTACGCCGGAGTGGTGAAATGGCAGACACAGCGGACTTAAAATCCGCAGCTCGGTTTCGAGTGTACGGGTTCGAGTCCCGTCTCCGGCAC
>CALZAJ010000122.1 GCA_945613785.1 uncultured Verrucomicrobiota bacterium
CGACCTCTTCGGCGAGTCTGGTCTCCTGCCGGAGAACTACAGCTATGTGCCGTATTTCGCGAACTCGAAGTGCGACCGTCTTCATCCGAACACGAATGGACACCGCCGCATCGCCGACCTGATCGAGGCGAAGCTGAATGCGTTGCCGGCGTCGTTCAGGCGATAAACGTCCTCAATCCATAAGGAAACAACAAGGAGTCAAAAAATGGCGATCCCGAAGAAGTGCAAGGTCTCGGTTCTTGAAGAACCCCGGAAGATGGCGATTCACGAAGTGACGATTCCGAAGATCGGCGCGGACGAGATCCTCGTCAAGGTCGAGGGTTGCGGCATCTGCGGTACGGACGTCCACGAATTCAAGGGCGATCCCTTCAAGTTCTGCCCGATCCAGCTCGGCCATGAGGGCACGGGCGAGATCGTCGCGATCGGCAAGAACGTGAAGACGGACTTCACGGGCAAGCCGCTCAAGGTCGGCGACAAGATCGTCACGGGTCTCAAGAGCTGCGGCGTGTGCGACACCTGCAAGTTCCATCCGGAAGTCGCCGAGCTCTGCAACGGCGGCGAGATCTTCGGTCTCCTTCCGGGCGCGAAGCACTACCTCAACGGCTGGTTCGGCGAGTACATGAAGGTCAACGCGGGCGGCGTCGTGTTCAACGTGTCCGACATGGACCGCGACCTCCGCATCCTGATCGAGCCGGCGGCGGTGATCGTCCACGCGGTCGAGCAGGCCAAGCAGATCTTCAACTTCCAGTTCAACAGCTACGTCCTCGTCCAGGGCTGTGGTCCGATCGGCCTCCTGCTGCTCGCGTTCGTGCGCTGCATGGGCGTGCGTAACATCATCGCGTGCGACGGCGACAACAAGCGTCTCGCGTTCGCGAAGAAGCTCGGCGCGAAGTACACGGTCAACGGACTCGACGCGGACGCGATCGAGCAGGTCATGAAGATCACCGGCGGCGAAGGCGCGGAGATGGTCTTCCAGTGCACGGGCTCCCCGAAGGCGGCTTCGCGTGCGTGGAAGTACGTCCGTCGCGGCGGCAGCTTCTGCGAGCTCGGCTTCTTCACCAACAACGGTGACACGACCTACAGCCCGCACCTCGACATGTGCAACAAGCAGGTCAAGGCGTGCGGCAGCTGGACCTACCAGGCGAAGGACTGGGTGCAGAGCTTCGACTTCCTCAAGGAGGCGAAGGAGCGCGGTCTTCCGATCACCAAGCTCATCACGCACAAGTATCCGCTCGCGAAGATGAACGAGGCGATGGAGATGAACATCTCCATGAAGGGACTCAAGATTGCTTTCACCCCCACTGGAAAGTAAGTCATGAACGTTCTTGCAATTGGTTGTCATCCTGATGACGTCGAGATCTGCTGTGCCGGCACGCTCGCGAAGTGCGTGAAGCGCGGTGACAAGGTCTTTGTCGCACACCTCTGCACGGGCTCGCTCGGACACGTGATCATCCCGCCGGAAGAGCTCGTCCCGATGCGTGCGCAGGAAGCGCGCGAGGCGGGCAAGCTCGCGGGCATCGAGGTCCTCGACGGCGTGTTCGGCGACCTGGACATCTACTCCGACAATGCGGAAAGCCGCAACAAGGTCGTGGAGATCATCCAGTACGCCCAGCCCGACTTCATCATCACGCAGAATCCGGACGACTACATGCCTGACCACACGGCCTGCTCGAAGCTCGTCTTCGACGCGTCGTTCACGGCCACGCTGCCGAACTGGCCCTCCAAGACGAAGAAGCCGGCGAAGCTCGTCCCGATCTACTACATGGACACGCTCGCGGGCGTCAACTTCGTCCCGGACGAATACGTCGACATCACCGATGAGATCGATCTCAAGATCCAGATGCTCGAGTGCCACCACTCGCAGCTCGACTGGATGCGCGAGCACGACCACATCGACTTCGCGGACATGGTCCGCACCTGCTCGAAGTATCGCGGCTACCAGTGCGGTGCCGGCTATGCCGAGGGCTTCAAGATGTGCAAGGCCTACCTGAAGGGCACGACGAAGCGTCTGCTTCCCTAACAGTTAAAATTCATTCATTTCACGCCAAACAAAAACAGGAGAAATACCATGGCATGTGCAAAAAAGAGCTGCGCCAAGAAGGCCGCGGTTAAGAAGGTCACTGAGAAGAAGGTCGCCGACAAGGCCGCCACGCTCGCCATCAACGGCGGCAAGAAGGTCTGGTCCAAGGGCTTCCCGGCTTGGCCTCAGTTCGACAAGAAGACGGACAAGGCCGTTCTCGACATCCTCCATTCCGGCAAGGTGAACTACTGGACCGGCAAGATCGGCATGCAGTTCGAATCCGAGTGGGCCAAGTGGCTCGGCGTCAAGCACGCCATCTCGGTGGCGAACGGCACGGCCGCTCTCCACTGCGCCCTCACGTCGCTCGGCGTCGGTTCGGGTGACGAGGTCATCTGCACCTCCTACTCCTTCATCGCTTCCTCCTTCTGCGCCGTTCAGGCCGGTGCGCTCCCCGTCTTCGTCGACGTCGGCACGGACCACCTCCTCGACCCCAAGAAGATCGAGGCCGCGATCACCAAGCGGACGAAGGCGATCGTCGTCGTCCATCTCTATGGCATGGTCGCCGACATGGATCCGATCATGAAGATCGCGAAGAAGCACAAGCTCTACGTCATCGAGGACTGCGCGCAGTGCTTCGGCGGCATCTACAAGGGCAAGAAGGTGGGCACGATCGGCACGGTCGGCTGCTTCTCGTTCTGCCAGTCCAAGCACTTCACGACGGGTGGCGAGGGCGGCATGGTGTGCTGCAACGACGACGACCTCGCGTGGGAGATCCGCTCCGTCCGCGACCACGGCTATGACGTCAAGGCGAAGCTCAACCTCCTCCAGATGGAAGGCAAGCAGCTCTACATCCACCGTCGCGTCGGCTACAACTTCCGCATGACCGAAATCCAGTCCGCGATCGGCCTCGGCGAACTCCGCCGCTTCGACAAGTGGAACCTCCCGCAGCGTAAGAAGCTCGGCAAGGCCCTCATCAAGGGTCTCTCGGGCCACCCGCTCGTGAAGTACCTCCCGGTCGACACCAAGGAGCGTCAGAACTCCTTCTGGCTCGTTCCGTTCGTCCTCGACACCTCGAAGCTGAAATGCACGATGAAGGAGTTCATCGCGGCGGTCCAGGCCGAGGGTGCGTGTGCGTACTCCGTCCTGTGGCCCGAGATGTACAAGGAAGAGGCCTTCGCGAAGCAGAAGGGCTTCGGCACGGCCGACTATCCGTTCAAGGACCCGGCCCACCGCAAGATCGACTACACGAAGTTCAACTGCGAGATGGCCCACTCCATGGCGGACGCTACGATCTCGTTCTGGACTCACCCGACCTACACGCTGGCCCACATCGAGGCCGACATCAAGGCGTTCAAGAAGGTCGCAGATGCGATGATGAAGTAATCAGCTAAGGGAGAAAGATAACATGAAGGTCAAGTACGTTTTGGTCGGCTTCGGCGGAATCGCCGAGAACCGTGTTGCGAAAGAGGGCTATGCCTGCGACGTCAAGCGCTTCAAGGCGCTCAAGACCGCACAGCTCATCGGCGCGACCGACGTGAATCCCGCCCGTCAGAAGGCGGCTGAGGCGCTTGGCCTCAAGTGGTATCCCTCCCTCGACGCCGTCCTCGCCGACAAGGCGGTGGATGGCGTTTACATCGCCACCAACAACGCCAGCCACGCGAAGCTCGCGCTGGCGGCGTTGAAGGCCGGCAAGCATGTCATCGTCGAGAAGCCGATCGCGACGTCGATCGCGGACGCGAAGGCGATGAACAAGGTCGCGAAGGCGAAGAAGCTCTCGCTGACCGTCGACCACATGATGGTCAACAATCCCTACAACATCGCCGGCAAGGCGGCGATGAAGAAGCTCGGCACCGTCAATGACTCCTGCTTCCACATGGAGTTCGCCTACGGTTACGATCCCGCTGAAGCCGCGACCTGGCGCTGCTCGAAGGTCGAGGAGATGGGCGGTCCGATCGGCGATGTCGCGAGCCACTGCTTCTACGTGGCCGAATTCATGTTCGGCAAGAAGATCAAGAAGGTCGCCGCGGTCTACTATCCGAAGGTGATGTCGATCAAGGCCGAAGACGGCGCGTACATCAAGTTCTTCTTCGAGGACGGTACGCAGGGTTCCGTCAACGCCGCGTTCTCCGAACTGCGCGGTGGTCTCGCCGGCACGCTCACGAACCTCGGCTACGAGATCTACGGCAACAAGGCCGCGCTGCGCGGTTACGGCACGATGTTCCAGCTCTCCGGCTATGCGGACGAGCCGATCAAGCAGCGCCTCGAAATCGACGACGGCAAGAAGGTCGTCGCCGTGAAGCCCGGCAAGATCCAGAACATTTACCAGACCCTCATCGAGGGCCACGCGAAGTCCGTCGTCTCCGGCAAGCTCCAGAACGCGGATGACGCGATTCACAATCTCGCGCTCTGCGCCGCGTGTCATGAGTCCGCCAAGAAGGGCGGCAAGATCATTGCGGTCAAGGACTGACCGCAACGACCAGGTTGCAGGCAATTGGGTAATGGCGAACAGGTAACGGAGAGAGAAGCATGAAGCGATTCGTATTTGCAGTGACGGTGATGGCGGCGGCGGTTGCGCTAGCCGGTGAATTCAAGGCTGGTTTCGCGCGCGTTGACATCACGCCTCCGCTCGGGTCCTTCATGCCGGGCTATTATCAGGACCGCCGTGCCAAGGAGGTCCTCGATCCCCTCGAGATCAACATGGTGGCGTTTTCGGACGGCGCGCGTACGGCGCTCATCGCCCAGGTCGACACCGAAGGCATCTCGGACGAGGTCGCGGACCTCATGCGTGACGCCGCCGCGAAGGCGACGGGCGTTGCGCGTGGCGCCGTGATCGTCCATGCCTCCCACACGCATGACGGCGGCTTTCTTGAGCGCACGCTCTCGGGCGTGGCCTTCGTCGGCGGGGTTTCCGCCGCGACTGAGGTCGATGACGTCTATCTCAAGATGGTCGTGACGCGTACCGCGGATGCCGCGGTCAACGCGATCAAGGACCTCAAACCCGCGAAGCTTTCCTGCGGACGCAGCGAGGCCAAGCGCATCTCCTTCGGCCGCCGTTACCTGATGAAGGACGGCAAGGTCGCGACCAACCCGGGCACCAACAATCCCGACATCGTCAAGCCCGTCGGCAATCCGCCGGACGAGGAGGTTCAGGTCCTCCGCATCGACTGCGAAGGTGCGAAGCCGATCTGCATCATCAACTTCCAGACCCATCCCGACGTCGTCGGCGGCGAGACG
>CALZAJ010000123.1 GCA_945613785.1 uncultured Verrucomicrobiota bacterium
TGTCGACCATCTCCGTCGCCTCGGCCCCGGACAGACCCAGCGCCTCCGCCGTCTGCTGGAGCAGATTCACCCGCTCCTGATCGTTCTTCTCACGAATCGCACGGTCCGTCTCACGCATGTCCTGGAACAACTGCTGACGATCCTCGTCCGGCGTGTCGGGCGAGAACATCTTCGCCTCCAGCTCCTCACGCTTCGCAATCAGCCCCTGCAACGCCTCATGTGTCTCACGCGCCTGCTGATTCATGACCGACGTGTCAATCGACGAAAGGAAGTCAATCTTGGACTGCGCCCGCTGAGCCCGACGCTCCATGAAGTCCTGTCGCATCTTCTCCATCCGCGCGAACTCCTCGGGATTATCCTTCTTGAACTGCTCCATGCGGGCACGAATCTCGGACCAGTTCGGACCATTCCGCCAATTGCGCTCGCCACGCTCGTGACGACCTTCACCCTCGACCTTCTGATCCTCGGACGGCTTCGCCGCACGGGCCTCGGCCAGCTCCTTCTCCAATGACTTGACGCGCGAACGCAGGGCCTTGAGCGCGCCTTCGTCCCCCGCCTCGGCGATCTTACGGGACGCCTTGGGCGCCGTCTCCGCCGGCGTCTCCGGCTCGGACGAAACGGACGACACGCCGCCATAATAGCCCAATGCCGCACCAACAAGCAACGTAACGACAGGAATCAGTAATTTTTTCATATTTATGAGCCCTTTTGGCTCTGGGCAATCGCACAGGCACGTCCATGCGTGCCCCGCACAAAGCCCCGGTTGAAGAAAAAGAGTTCGCGCGGATCATACCCCGGCTTGTTGTGAATATCAACATGGCTCGCGAAGTCTGGCGCCTCACGCCGATCCGTCCACCACGCGTAATCACACCAGGAACCCGGCTTCGCCAGGAGAATCGTCTGATTGCCCGTCTGATCCGCAGGACGCTCGTAGTCGCCCGTCGCCAGGAGCAACTCGGACGCCTTGGACGCCTCGGGTCCGTACAGCACGCAGAATTCGTGGTCACACATCGCAAACGCCGTCGACTGATAAAAGTCAGGATAGGCCATTCCACCAACCGAGCGGACCGCAAAAAGTCCCTCGCGCCGCAGAATCACATTCGGCACAACCGGCTCCTCCGTCACAGGCGTTATCTCGTAATCGCCCGCCACGGACAACTCACACCCGCGCCGCTGACAAAGATCAGCCAACCCCTCGAGCTGACTGCGGAATTCGCGAAAGGCCGCGTTGTCCGCCGAAGAGCCCGGACCGTACTTCTGCGCCGCATAATCCAATGTCGGCAGATAAAGGTAGGCCTCGTCCAACTCCACCGCGCTCGTCATCTCCTCAAACCACTTGAGGCACATGCGACCGACCTTCGGAGAAGCAAGCGGACCCCAATAACGCCAAAGAGGGAACTTTCCGCACACTTTCTCTAATAAACCAGACATACCCGTCGGCTGTGTATAACAGCTCATGATCATGCCGCCACCATGCTTGTGAATCGGCGCCGGAGAAATCAAAGCGTCCACTTCCTCGCCCAAGGACTGCTGGAAGAAGAACATGCCGACCTTGGCACCCGCCGCGCGACGATCCGCCCACACGCGCGGACCCTTGACAAGCTTCGCACTTTGCTCCCAAAAGAGTGGTTTTCTGAGAGTTTCGGACCACCAACCATTGGAAATCATCCCGTGCTCGGCGGGCGGGAGCCCTGTCCGCACCGTTCCTTGAGCCGTGCATGTAACGGCCGGAAATACGCTTGAAGCCGAATAAAACTTCAAACCAGCCATCTCGGTCGCCTTCTGGCGCTCGAGGAGTCCGTATCCCAGACCAGCCGCTATAACCTTCAGTTTTTTCACGATGCGCTCACTTTCGGCATAATATACTTCATGAACCGCAACAGCACCAAGAGGCAAGCGCCCACAATCAAAAAGGCGCGCAACGCAGGACACTGTAGCGTGAAAGAAACAAGCGCACCGAGCTGAAGATAGATCAGCGCCCCAATCAACATCCCCACCGTCTTCTTCTTGGACGGACTCAACTCTTCGCCCTCAGAATACTTCGTCACCCCGGCGATGTACAAGGTCCAGAGCAAGGCCACCGCTGCCGCGAGCCACAACGGACGCCCCGTGAATCTCGACTCGCCGAGGCCGCCAGCCACGTCATTGCAGACCGCCATCGCACCGCAGAGGACGTTAAGTCCGCGGCACAACCCCATGAGGAGACACGATTTCGTGCGGTTGTAGACGGCGATGCACGCGAATAACACCAAGGTCGCCACCCACCAGAACGGCGGCAGATTGCCCACTGCACCCAAAATCAACACCGCACCCCAGCAAAGCCCACGGGCAAAACGCGCCGCCGCCAACGAAATCTCTCCGTCTGGAATCGGACGCCCCTTGTCCGTCGCCGCACCGACGATGTCATTGTCCGCGAGACCGTAAAGATAGACCATCATCGCCGCAATCGCCGCATAAGCCGTACTGACGAAAGCCTGCGACTCGAACTTCGGCGAGGTCGCCAGAATCGCCGCGGCACCAACCATCACATCGCCCGGCAACGTCGGCAGGTTCACCACTCGGAAAAAGCGCAGCCAGGAGAGGAGTCGATTGCTTGATTGCCCCGAGGACTGAAGAATCTCCCGCGCCTTCTCAAGCGCACGACCGCGATGGGAGATGGCGTTCTTCTCGTCGGCCGTCAGGTCCGCAAACGATTTGTCATGACCATCGGGAATGAAAAGCGGATCGTAACCGAAGCCGGCCGAACCCGAGGGCTGCTCGGCGATCCGACCGAAACACTTGCCGACGGCCACATGCTCAACGCCCGCGGGATCGACCAACGCTACGGCACAGGTGAAGTTTGCGCGCCGGTTGGCCACGCCCGCCATGTTCTTCATCAAAAGCGCGTTGTTGTTCGGCGTATTCGCCGGCTCGCCCGCATACCGCGCACTCCGCACGCCCGGCGCGCCGCCGAGCGCCTCAACCTCCAGCCCCGAGTCGTCCGCCAGGCACCAGGCACCCGCGTGCTTCGCCGCAATCGCCCGCACCTTGATGAGCGCATTGCCCGCAAAATCGGGCGCGTTCTCCTCCACACCCTCGGGATCGTCGGCGATAATCTCAAAGTCAGGCAAGATCTGCGAGATTTCGCGGATCTTGTGCTGGTTATGTGTGGCGACAATCAGCTTCATGTGCGGTTCTTCCTCAGGTAATGGAAATAGAGCGTCAAATCAGTCGAGACCAATGCCATATCGAGCAGATACACCCAACAGAGCCAGTTGTTGCCAGGGATATCGTCGGTCAGGCGCGCGGCAATGCCGCAGACATAACCGAGGAGGACGATGATCATAAAGAGCGGCGACTTGCCGTCGACCCGCTTCGCGCGGTACGTCTTCGCAATCGCGAACGGCCATGAAAAGCCGAACGTGAAGAGCATCGCAAATTCAAGGATTTGAGAGAGCATGATGAGATTATTATATCAAAAACCCACTTCGGTAAATGTCACCGAAATGCAACCGCGTGGTAGAATATGCTGCAACGTCGTGCAATCAACCCGCGCGGCATCATCCTCTACTCTCTCTTCCGCTATACACCTCGCCAGCGCGGCGTCCTCATCGCGTACATCTAACATCACCCCTCCCCACCTAGGTCTGAGGCAACGCCCCAGCTACCCTCTGCTCCTGAGCTCCTCTGCGTTACCGCGCAGCGAGCCAATGCGCCCAGAGAAACGGCAAGGACATACCACGCGAACCGCGGGACTGTATTGTCCATCATCCAGGCCGCATGAGACGAGGCGTGGAAACCGCACAGAATCGGAACGATCAACATCAGCGCGGCAGCGACGTCGCCGATCTCCCCGTTCCCGGGAATGTAGACGATCATCGGTCGCGCGGCCCCGCCTTTCGGCGTGAAGACGAGCCCTCGGACGGTATTGGTCACATCGCCATTCTCCAACGCCTTTAGGGAATAGCGCTCCATCTGCTCGCGCGCCTCGGCCGAGACGGCCAGGGCGCGGATGGTCGTGCCGGTCGCCTTGCCGATCGGCGCGGCGATAGCGGCAGAAGCAGCCGCTATCGCCGTGAATGAAGATAAACATCGATATTTTATTGGCATCTTAGCCTCACAATAAGGATCCGAAGCACCTTGCATTTTGACAGAGCATCTTCCATACATAACAAAACCTACCACGAAGCAACAAATGTCCGCATCAATAGCCAGGATACCAGACGACAGCATCTATCAATTAGCTGTTGGAGGTTTTAGCGCCTCTTCAAGTTTAGCAAGCCGCTCTGGACCCCGTTTGCTGAGAACATAATACCAGAAGCTTCCCTTTGCGTACGATCGAAGATTCTGGCCCGTAATTCTCTCAATCTCCTCTTTCGCGTTTTCCGCAATGTACACAACATGATCATCACGAACATCAAGAACAAAATAAAACACAACATCGACATATTCATCACGTGCACGAAGGCCCTTCCCTGACAATTCCTGACGAGCCGCTTCGCATGTGCTTTCTCGGCCGATACCCACAATCCAAGGATACTTACCACCGATCCAGCAATCCGACTTAAGGACGATCTTCCCATTCCGAGAAAGCATAGTCGTATATTTATCGTCAACAACAATCCATTCATAAGGACCTATCCGAGCCCTCATGCCCGGCGAGGGGATAAATTCTATATCCGGCACCCACCAGGACGACCTCTTGGGCAGAGGCCGATTGATTTCACGCCCCATAATGTCATATAGACGGACGCTTCCAGACGACTTCCCTCCAACAAGCTTAAATTCTATGCAGTCAACAGAGTTTGTTCCCTTGCCATCTCCAACAAACGCGAAAGAACGGGCATTGCTGACATCGGCGCTTGTGTAAAGGGCGGACAACACCTTCCCTTGACCATATTCATAGCAAACAACACCTCCGTCATGCCTATTCAGCAGAACTCTGTTAAGCACTCCCCCTTCTAGCGAATAGCAAAACCTGTACTCGCCCGAATCGTCCACCGTTGTCAGGACACAATCCTCACCATTCGTAACGACTTCTCCGACCACGCCACCGTTAAACCTCTGAAGCAAACCCTCTGCCCGCTCGCGCACTGTAATCGCCAAAGCCTTCGTAGACAAACCTATCACCAAAGCAATCGTAAGCCACTTCATTCTATAACTCCATACAAAAAATTATTGTACTTCAAGTTTACCATGAGCCCTGGTATAGTATTAGTCACCCGCCTGTGGGTAACTCGGGCGGGGGGCCTCCCA
>CALZAJ010000124.1 GCA_945613785.1 uncultured Verrucomicrobiota bacterium
ACTCCTGCTTGCGCGAGAAGAAGAATCCGATACCCAGCATCAGCGCGAGATAACCCGCAAACGCACCCAAGACAATCCAATCAAACATCCTCTGCTACCCTTCTCGTCGTTCCCCCGGCCTTGTCAAACTGAAGACACTGCCACGCGAGGTGGCAGCGTCCTGTCGATCCACGCGGGATCAGAACTTGAACGTGACGTTCACGCCACCCCAAACCTGCTGGTTGTGGTTGTCGGCACCGCAGGTCATGTAGCCGCTCAGCACATCAACTCCCGCCTCAACGTAGAAACCGCTGTCTCCGCCCTCTTCGGCAGCCTCGGCGGCAGTCTTGTCAGCGGCAGGAACCGCAACAGGAGCAGGTTCATCGGCGAACACTCCGAACGCAGTTGCCGCAATGGCTGCGACCAGCAGTTTCTTCATCTCAATAATTCCTCTTGTGTTGTTGAAAAAACGGCGGATAGTTTACAATAACATTGACAAAACCGTCAAGGAGAAACGGTTATTTCCCCCAGCCGAGCAGATGCTAAATCGCATAATTCGTCAATCATCGTCGAATCCGTCAGTTCATGCAGGAATTGACGGCGATACGCGAGGTGTCCGCGCTCGCGGCAGATGCGGCGTGAGGTGTCGTATTCAAGTCCATTGACCATCCAGCCGACCTGAATCAGCACAAAATCCGCGAGGGACTTGATCTTCTGATACTCAACCGGACGACCTGCCCGAATGGCCTCCGCCACCTCCGGATTTGGAGCGGCCGTCGTTGGCAGATTCCAAAACGCCCTGGCATCATGGCGCCAGTCCGTCGACTTGACCTGATCCTCCAGAACGCGGAAAATGTCCAGCTTGTCGGCATCCCGCACCGTCTGGGAACAGGTCCGTGTCAGCGGATCGAGTCCGTCGGGAATGTCACGACGGTTATGGTAGAGCACCGCGGACAGAATCGCCGCACGGTCGTCCCAACCAGCCAGCCAACCCTTCTCCTTGACGATGTCGTGGGAGAAGACGGCGTGATCGACGGAATCCGAGTCCCGAAACGTGTTATAGACGCGGAGCTGTTCGTAGCGTCCCGTATCATGCAGGAGCGCCGCCGCTTCACAGGCCAGCGAGGTCCGGTCATCAAAGCATTCCTCCGCGGCGATGCGTCGCGCGGCCTCAACCACCTTCATCGTGTGGACGAGCTTCAGCTGCATCATCGGCGGGAGATGGCCGTCCGCGCCGCGGAAGGTGTCGACATAGGCGCGATAGGCCTCGCGCAGGGCCTCAAGGGACGAACTCATTTCTGGTCTCCGCTGGTCGCGCCCTCAAAATGACGCGCATAGTAGGCGTTGAAGGCGTAGTACATCACGTTGATGCCGAGCTTGAAGGCCTGTTCGGCCACCGCTTCGGACGCTCCGGAGTGTCCGTCCTTCCAGGCATCGTTGATGTCGCCCGGATGGTAGAAGACCGCCAGTCGGTCACCAATGCGGATGCCGCGGGCGCGCGAACCGTCGTGGTGCCAGAACGGAGGCGCTCCGTCCGGGAACGAATACGGTTGCTGGTAGATCGGATCGTCGTTCGGAATGTCGATGAACGGCTTGTCCGGGAAGATGCGCGAAACAAGACTGCGGACCGCGCCGCCGAAGTTGCCGCCGCCATTGTCGATAAAGAGCATGCCGCCTTCGTCCACGAGGTACTTGCGGAGCTCCGCGATGTCGGAGTTGGACACGTTGATGCCACGCGAACCGGTCAGGAACACGAACGGCGGCGCATAGTGCTTCGGAAACTTGGAGAGACGCGAGATCGGACGCGACTCCGTCTCCTTCCAGATCGGGAAGCCCGTGATCTTGTGGAACTTGACCAGGAGGTTGTAGTCGGACCCCTTGCCCATGTCCTGATCCCAGTCGCCGCCGGCGTACTCGAGACGGATGAAGCGCACCTTGGCATCCGCCAGGCCCTTCGGCCAACCACCCGTCTTGCCGCCGCCCTTGCCGAGCTTGCCGCCCTTCTTCGCGGGCTGGTCAGCCACATACTGGTCCTGCGTCTCGTTCTCCATCTCCTCGAGATTCTTGTTGTCGTCGATCTTCGCACGCTCGAGGATGTACGGACTCCACTTGTTGAGGATATACTTCTTTTTCTTCTTCTCTTTCTTGATCTTCTTCACCTTCACGACCTGAAGCTCCGGCGTACCGGAACCCTGGACGAGTCCGTACGGATCCTCCCAGTCGCAGCCACGGAAGATGAACGGTGCGGCGAGCACAAAGAGACAAAGTCCGATCGCCCAGTACCAGGACGTGCGATAACGCGGATCGGGACCTCCCGTGCGGAACCGTCCGACAATGCGGTCTCCCATCGAATCGCCCTGTCCGACCTTGTAGGTACGACGGACAGACGAGAGCGCCAGCGCCAGGAACATCAGCAGTCCGAGCAACAACACCGGAATGAAAACACCCAGCGAAGCCGTCCAAATCGCATTGCGCGAGAGCTTGTCAAACAGCTTGTAGTCGGCGGTATAGAGAATCGAGGGTGCCGTAAACGCCAACCGTATCGCCCCGAGCACGCCCAGCACCCAGGCCGCATAGGCCGCTTCGAGAATCAGATAGACGAACTTGAGCGGAATCCAGCAGAGCAACGCCGCCACCGCACAGAAAAGCGCAATGCCAGAGGCCAACCCCGCGAAACGCTCGAGCTCGGACGTCGCCACCGGCGCCTCGGACGACGCCACCGCGGACGCCTCGGACGACGCCTCCTGCGGCTGCGCCGGCTCCTCGGCCGGCGGCTGGGACACAATCCCCGCCTCGAAAAGAACGCGCTGATTCTCCTTGCTGAACTGCGCCCAATCGACGAACCGTTCGGACAAGAACCAGCCCGACCACGCGACGACCGCCCCCATCAGGAGAAAGCCGAACATGAGGCGCAGCCGGAGCGGAATCTTCCCGGACTTGTCCCAAATCCAGCCAAGCGTCCCACCGACAGAGCGGGCGATGGCGTTGTGCAGCCACTGAAGCACCACCGTCGGATCCTGACGGAAGCGCGAAAAGGCCGAATCTCGCTTATTGTCGCTCAAGGTCGTTCACTCAGAGGTCAATGCTGTCAAGATCAAAACCCTTCGGCGGCGCCTCGACCTGCTTGTCGAGCGGCGTCTGCTGCGGCTTGCCGTCCGTCGCCTTGGCTTCCGCCTCGGCCTTCGCCACGGCTTCCTTCGCCTCGGTCGCAGCCGTGGCCTTCGCCTTCTTCTCGGCCGCCTTCGCATCCTCAGCGGACATCTCCTTGGCGTTCGCCTTCTGCGCGGCAAGAGCCTCGGCCGCATCCTTGTCGTCGCGGGCCTTCTGCTCGGCGGCCTTCGCGGCCTCCTTCTCAAGCTGCTTAATCACGCCCGGCGTGTTGAACCCCTTCTCGGACGTCAGACCCCACTTCGCCCAGGCCTTGTAAAGACCGAACGACGTGAGACCGATGACGAGAAGGTGGATGATGACGGACAGGAAGATGCCCGAGCCGAGACTCGTCTTCGAGCTGTCCTTGAGAAGCGTTTCAGGATCGACTGTTGCCATGGTGAGTTCGTTGTAGAGGGTAGATGATAGAGTGTGGATGTGCTATTTCTTTTCGCCGACCAGGACGACCTTGACGCCACAGGAGCCAAGGGCCTCGATCGCGGGCATGAAATCCTTCTTCTGCAGATTCTTGTCGACCAACAGATGCACGGGCTTGTCACGGTGTTCGCCGACCGCCTGCTGAACGGCCGACTCGATCAGGTTCCTGTCGACCTCGACACCCTGCACGTAGAACTTGCCGTTCTTGTCGATGACGACGTCCACCTGGGCGTCGTCGATCGCATCGACCTCCTGGCTCGACGGCTTCTCGGCCTCGATGTTGGCGGACTTCATGAAGTTCGACGCGAGGATGAAGAAGATGATGAGAAGGAACGCGATGTCGCCCATCGACGACGTCGGCAGCACCAGGTCCATCCTCTTCCTCTTGCGAATCGGCATCTTACTGTTCCTCCACGATCGCCACGACGCCACCAACCTGGGCGATCGTCGTCACGACCTTGAAATAACGGTCCCAATCGACTTCCTCGGCCATCTCGACGATGACCATGCGTTCCTTCTCGGGCTTGGCCGAAAGATTGAGCTTCATCAGACGGACCTTGAGCTCCGCGAGCGACACTTGCTCGCCGGCCGACTCCTGCTCGCCCATGCCGAAGAGAATCTTGTCCGCCATGATGTTCACGGTCGGCGTCTTCTTCTCCTCGGCCTGCACCTGCTGGTCGGGCGGCGAAGCACTCGGAATGTCGACGGCCCGTCCCGTCGCCTTCTCGAATGTCGTCGTGAGGACGAAGAAGATGATCAGGAGAAACGAGATGTCCGAAAAGGACCCCGTCTCGATCTCGGCCTTCGCCCGCTCTTTCCTGTTACGCATCGTTATCGAAGTTCCTACCGCCAGTCGCGCCTCACGCTTCGCCCACGGTTTCCATCATGTCGGTGAGACCCGCATCGATGGTCGACGTGATGTCATCGATCTTCCGCGTGAAGAGGTTGTAGCAGACCGCGCACGGCATGGCGACGATCAGTCCCGCCGCCGTCGTGATCAGCGCTTCGCCGATACCGCCCGCGACCGCGCCCGGATCGAGACCGGCGCTGGAGGCCATGACATCGAACGAGGAGATCATGCCCGTGACCGTTCCGGTCATGCCGAGGAGCGGAGCAATGGCCGCGACGAGCACGAGGAGGTTCAGACGGACCTCCAGCGGCTTGAGCGCCTTCGGCGCATATTCCTCCATCGAACGGACCGCGGCAGTCGCGGCTTCGTCGGCCGCCTTGCCCTTGCCCATCTGCCGGACGAAGCGGTTGAGGCCCGTCACAAACGTCGCGGCAACCGGACCCTTCGCCCCGCCGGCCGCTTCGAGCGCCGCCATCACGTCGCCCTCCTCAAGCTTGCCGCGAACGGTCTTTCGAAGGCCTTCGTAGTCTCCCCCGGCGGCCTTGAACGCGCGCATGCGGTCGATGATGACCGCGAGTCCCAGAATCGAGCACAGGAGAAGCGGAAGCATCATCCAACCGCCGTCCATGAGTAGTCCGAGCATTTGACTTGTCCTTTCAGTTGTAAATCTCTTTTGTATTATATCAAATCACCCGCGCCGAGTAACATCATTTCTGCAGACGCTGCAGGAAGGACGTCGCCTGACCCGCAGCCGAGCCGGAGGG
>CALZAJ010000125.1 GCA_945613785.1 uncultured Verrucomicrobiota bacterium
CCTTGAGTCCGTCACCGACCAAGAAGCCCGCACCGGTATCGGCCGGCGCATTCTCGGTCAGGATGTCCGAACCCGTCAGACGCGTCACGACGCCGACGTGGCCCGGCTTGATCGTGATGTCGTCATAGAGCTTCACGTCATAGGCATACGGATTGATGCGGTGACGGCCCGTGCCAAGGACCTCGCGCACGATGCCCTTGTAGGTGTCATCACGCGCGATGATCTCACCCGCGGGAAGCTCCTTGCCGAACTTGCGCACCAGCACGCCGAACTTGCCAGCCGGCACGTCAAAGGCCTTGAAATACGTCCACTCCCACGTCCAAGGATTGCGGAAATAACGGCCTTCCGGCAAAACCTCGGCCTGAATGCCCTTGAACTCGGGCCCCGGCGCCAGAATCGCTTCGGCCGGAAGGTTCCGGCCCGTCTTTTTCATGAGAACCGCGATCTCACCGTTCTCCAGCTCGATGCGCCATCCGTACCAGATCCAACCAGCCAGCACAAGGGCCAGGACCGGCAGGACGCCAAGGGCTCGATTCATATGTCACCTTCCTTCCGCCAACGACCATCCACCTGCTTTCAGCTTCCCATCTCAGCGAGAATCTGGCGCGCCGCGGCAACCGGATCCTCTGCGGCGAGAATCGGACGACCGACGACGAGGTGCGTCGCACCGTCGCGGACCGCATCGGCCGGGGTCGCGACACGCTTCTGGTCGCCGACCGCCGCACCCGCGGGACGGACGCCGGGCGTGATGAAGAGCGTGCCCGCCTTGAGCGCCTTGGAAAGCGCGCCGACCTCCTTGGGCGAGCAGACGAGGCCGTGCGCACCGTTCTCGGTCGCGAACTTCGCCATTGCCATCACCTGCTCGGCCGGCGTGCGGCCGACGATGCCGACGTCTGCGAGGTCCGTCTGGTCAAGCGACGTGAGCACCGTGACCGCGAGGATCTTCGGGCCGTTCGGACCGAACTCGTCCGCCGCCATGCGGGCGGACTGAATCATCGCCTTCGCACCGACGGAATGGATCGTCATGAGATCGACGCCGAGCTTGCCGCCCGAACGGATCGCACGTTCGACCGTGCGCGGAATGTCGTGGAACTTGAGGTCGAGGAAGACCTTCTTGCCGAGATCCTTCACCGCCTTGACGACGTCCGGACCCTCAGCCGTGAACAGCTCCAGGCCAATCTTATAGAAACCGACGGGGTCGCCAATCGCCTTGACCTTCTCCACCGCCTCTTCACGAGTCTGAACATCCAACGCAACAATCAATTCCGCCATGGCAAATAATCTCCTTTTGTGGAAATTATAGAAAATATTCACTCGGCCTTGACAGTAAAGGTCACCTCGGACACTTCGCCGTCCGCCGTCGAACAGACGACCGAGTGCTTGCCTTCGCCCAAATCAAGAACGAAAGGATCGAGTCCTGTGGTCTCCGCCACGGCCGCGCCGTCCACGAACCACCACAGCCGACTGGATGACGAATTGCCAATCACCTGACAGACGACCTTCTGCTGAGGAACGCCCGGAACCAGACAGAACTCGGCTCCATTCTCGGGCCTGGCAATCGTCAGTTTCGGTGACGGAGGAGGAACCGTCGGCCGCGCCGCCTGTTCAGCCCGCATGCGCGCCACCCCCACGGGTTCGACGAACCAAGGTCCGTCGTTCTGGGGGTACAAGGTCCGCGCGATCTTCCAGGCCTCAGGCGCTGCAGCCCGCGCACCGACGACCGAGGCATCCCCGAAGCCCGACTTGTGTCCGCACCACACGCCCACCACGTACTCCGGATTCCACAGCACCGTCCAAGCATCACGAAACGCCGAGCTCGTTCCCGTCTTCCAGGCGAAACGCGAGGACGCAACATCCGCCACGTGCCCCAACGCGGCCGTGCCACGTTCGACTCCCGACAGCATGTCCGTGACGAGATACGAGGAGGCCGGCGACAGCTCCTGCGACACATTCCCCGTCCCGATCGCCACGGCCAACCGCCGATAGACACCGACCAGCTCCACCAGCGTCACGTCGCAGTTGCCAATCGCCAGGCCGAGTCCGTACCGATCGTAGGGCGGCACAACGTGACTGCAGCCGAGCGCCCGAAGCTTCGTCGCGAACCGTTCCACGCCCACGCGCTGCGCCAGCTCGATGAACGGAAGATTGAGGGAAAGGACAAGCGCGTCCCGCAACGAGACCTGTCCGCGGTACTTGCCGTCAAAGTTCGCCGGCGTATAACCGTTGAACACTCGCGGCAGATCCGCCAGCTGCTCATCCTCGCGGACGAGTCCGAGATCCAGCGCCTGCGCCGTCAGGATCGGCTTCAGCGTCGAACCGGCGGGACGCGGAGCCAGCGCCGTGTTGACCTGCCCCGCATTGGCATCGAAATAGTCGCCGCTGCAGGCAAGGGCAATGACATCGCCCGTCGACACCTTCATCACCACCGCCGCCACGGAATAGCCGCCGGCCTGCGCCGCCGCATTCACGGTGTCTTCGCACAGACGCTGCACGTCGGCGTCCAGCGGCGTCACGAAGTCCCCGCTCTTGCGCTGGGCGGCCCGGTCACGCCCCAGGACCTCGCGGAGATAGTAGTCGCAGTAATAGGGCGTCTTGAAAGGACGCGGCGCACGACAGACGACGGGACGGACGCTCCGTGCGCCTTCCACCTGATCCTCCGTCACAGACCCGAGCTTGAGCATGCGCGACAGCACGTAATCGCGCCGCTTGAACGCGCTGTCATAGCCACGGTCCGGACGGAACCGCGACGGCGCCTGGACCATGCCGGCCAGCATCGCCGCCTCGCCGAGCCCGAGTTCCTTCGCCCCCTTCCCGAACCAGCCGTTCGCCGCGGCCTCGATGCCGATGAAGTTCGAGCCGAACGGCGCGCGGTTGAGATACTGCGAAAGAATCCAGAGCTTGTCCCGCTTGCGCTCCATCTTCATCGCCTGAAACGCTTCAATCCACTTCTGTCCGTAGCCCTTGCGGTGCGGACGGATCAAGCGCACCGCTTGCATGGTGATCGTGGAGGCGCCTGAAACGCGGCGCCGATAAAAGACGTTCTGGGCCAGGGCCCTCACCATCGAGAGCGGACGTACCCCGCAGTGCTCCCAGAACGTTCCGTCCTCGCTCGCGACCAGCGCCTTGACAATCCAGTCATCGGGCGAGGCCTGATAATAGGGACGGCAATCGACGTCCCCCGGACCCAACGAGACGCGCAGGACCTCCCCTGCAGCATCGCGCAACACGACGCCGCCCGGGTAGTCTTCCGAGCCCTCCTCGGACCAGTCAATCGCGAACCACGAGACGGCCAGCGCCAGTACGAGCACGCAGCTGAGGCATATACATGGCCTCAGCAGCCACCTGAGGCAGCGCGAACGAACCGGACGAGACGACGCGGATGGGGTAGCAGAACTTGACTTCACCGTTCTTGTCGACATGGAACTGTTTGGAGAATACAATCATTCTATCATCCCGAGCGTCAGACCTCAAGACCCAATCATGCATCCCCGTGTGGAAGAAAGGATAGAGGGACGCGTCGATCGGCGAATGGACCGGCTCGAAGGCGCCTGCGAAGAGATCCTCAATCACGAGATCTGCGAGATTGCGCTCTTCCGTACTGCGCACCGTCAGTTCCACGACGAGCAGATCGCCGCGGACGAGCTTCGTCAGGTCAGCCGGCGCGCCCTCAGCGGTGAGATAGCGACGTTCGACCGAAAGCTGACTCTGTTCATCCACCGCCGTCTCCTGATCCGGCAGCTCAAGCTTACGCCAGCAGAGGAACTTCGTCTCGCCGTCCTGCGGCGAATGATGCGCGTAATAGGCGCCGAGGGCAAGCAGCGCATGCGCGTTCTCTTCGGTCGTCCCCCAGGCCAGACGCGCCTTGTCGCGATGCGAAAGAAGGTAGGTTACGAGTCCCGGAATGCGCGCATCGAACGGATCGAGATCGAGCAGCGCCAGCATCAGGAATGACGCTTCCTTGACGGAAGACGGCGTCTCCGCATTCGCCAGCAGCTCACCGGCCCGACGGCGGTCACCGATTCGGGCAAACGCCCGCGCCACCCGCGCACGGGACAGCAGGTCCAGGCTCGCACGGTTGTCGTAGAGACGGAACATCCGATCACGGTCGGGGACACCCGCCAGGGCCAGCGTGTGGCAAGCATAAGCCGACTCACGGGCACACAGACTGTGCGCCCAGCGGCCGAGGAACTCCATCACATTCCGCTTCGCTTTCGCCGGAGCCGCAAAACCGTTCTTCTCGGCCTCGACAAGGAAGTGCGCGGCATAGAGCGAGACCTCACGGTCCCACGGCGCATAATTGACGTCCGGCCACATGACGAAGTCCCTCTCTCGGACCATCGACGCCACGCGGGCAATGCCAGCGGAGACGTACTCCGCGCGGTTCGACGCGGCGGCCGAGGACTGGGTCGCGAGGATGCCGCCCGCGGTGACCAACGGGAAGATGCGGGATGTGGTCTGCTCGAGACAGCCGTGCGGATAGTCCGCGAGCCACGCCAACGCGCTGCGGAGTTCCGCCAGCGGCGAGTCGACGAGCGTAGCAGTCACACGGCAGAAAGCGGACGTCGGACCGGGGTTCCAGACCTCGCCGGGCTTCAGAGCGACGACACCCGCCGTCTCGCGCCACGGCACGGCCGGACGCACCGGCAGCTCGATCGTCTCCTCATGGACCTCATCAAAGCCCTTGGCGCAATAGGCGATCTTCATCTCGCCCGGCAGTTTCGGCGCCGTCAGCGTCCGACGGATCACCGTTCCCTCGCCGTCCGCGAGACGGACCGTCCCTGCCTGTCCGTCGATCACGTATTCGACCTCGCCGTCCGCACCACTGCGATTCGTCAACGGCAACGAGACTTCGAAGCTGTCGCCCGGCGCCACGAAACGCGGCGCATCGGGCTGAGAAATCAGCTTTGGCGAGATCTTTTTCTGAAGCTTCTCCGAACCCGTGGCGCCCGCCGAGCAGGCCACGACCGTGACACGGACCTCACCGACGAACTCGGGAAGATCGAACGTGACGCGGCCCTTGCCGTCCGTCACCGGCACACGCGACTCATAACGACTGAGCGGCTTGAACCGACGCGTCGCGACGGGACTGACACGTCCCAGCAGCTCTTCGCCTGCGCCACCGCCGGTCTTGACTCCGCCGACCTTCAGCACGTCCTCGCCGAGCACCGGCAGGATGCG
>CALZAJ010000126.1 GCA_945613785.1 uncultured Verrucomicrobiota bacterium
ACGAACGACGGGGACAAGCTCTCCGCGTACCTCACGCTCCGTTACGTCCTCGTGCAGCTCGCGAAGGTCGCCGCGCCGTTCACGCCGTTCATCGCCGAGGAGATCTACCGCAACCTGAAGGGTGCGTCCGATCCCGCGTCGGTGCATCTCTGCGACTTCCCGACCGCGAACGCCGCGGCTCGTGACCTCGCGCTCGAGAAGCGCATGGCCGACGTGCAGGCTGCGGTCGAACTCGGCCGCCGTCTGCGCGCCGACAACGATCTCAAGGTCCGCCAGCCGCTCGCGGTGCTCAAGCTCGCCGGTGGCGACGTGAAGGGCCTTGAGGAACTGATCGAGGACGAGCTCAACGTCAAGAACGTCGCGTTCATCGCTGATGAGACCGAGCTCTGCGAGGTCACGTTCAAGGCGAACTTCAAGACGCTCGGCAAGAAGTGCGGCGCCAAGATGAAGGCCGTCGCCGCTGGTATTGCCGCGCTCAAGTCCTTCTCGGGCTCGACGACGATCGAAGGCATCGAGCTGACAGCTGACGATGTGCTGGTTACGCGCAAGCCGAAGGAAGGCCTTGTGGTCGCCTCGCAGGGTGCGATCGTGGTCGGACTCGAGACGGCGCTCACGCCCGAACTCATCAGCGAAGGCCTCGCCCGCGAATTCGTCTCGAACGTCCAGTCCATGCGCAAGGAGGCCGATTTCGAGGTCACCCAGCGCATCGCGCTCACGGTCGAGGCCGATGACGAGATGAAGGCCGCGCTCACGACGCACGCCGACTACGTGAAGGCCGAGACGCTTGCCGTCGAACTGACCTTCGCCGCGGCCGCCGCCGAGGCGATCGAGCTCAACGGCCATGCCACGAAGATCGCCGTCGCCAAGGCGTGACGCGTCTGTCTTATGCAAGGCTTCTCGGTCATTCTGGCCGCCCTGTTTGGCTGTTTCGTCTATTTCCTGGGCGCGATGAGCCGCGTGGCCGTGCCGGGCATGGCCTTCGAGCTCATCATGGCCGATTACGGATTCACGGCCGATCAGATTGCGATGTTGCCGAGTGCCGGCGTGATCGGGTGCATGGCCTCTATCGGCGTTGCCGGACTGCTTGTCGACCGATATGGTTGGGCGAGGATGCTGCTTGTCGGTTCGCTTGTCCAGGCGTTGGGTTACATTCCTGTTCATGAAAGTTCGAGACTCCCTTGGATGCTGGCGGGCGAGTTCGTCAATGGCGGGGGCCGGACAATCGTCTATCTGGCCATTCTCAAGTTGTTTGACGTCTCGTTCTCCCGCAAGAACTTCGCCGCATTGATCGGCATCTTCTATATCTTCGCCTATGGTGGCACACTGAGTGCAAGCGAGGCGTTTCCCTGGTTGATGGACCTCTGTGGCACCTGGCAGCTGGCGGCACGGGCGGTCAACTTCGGGACGCTGGCCGGCGCACTGTTGATCGCCATCGCGCTGTCCGTCGGCCTTCGGTCACGGACGAACGCCGTCGCCGAGACATCCGACGGGGGATGTAAGCTGTTCGCCTGGGCGAACCTGAAAGGGGCCTTCGCTTCGCCGATTGCGTGTACGGCCTTAATCGCCGCCGGACTGAATATTGCCATCTATTGGAGCTTCCTAACCGTCAGTGCGGGACCTTATCTCCGGTCAATTGACCAGGTGGGACTGCTCCGCGCGATGAACGGGATTGTGATGTTCGGCATGGTGGCGATGGGAAGTGTCAGTCTGTTCTTCGGCAATGCGCGTCGTCCGTTCTTCCTTTGGGGAAGCAGCGCTCTTGTCGCAGGTTTTGCCGCGCTCCTGGCGGGATCACCGATTCTGGGATGTGTGCTGATTGGCGCAGGCTACGGTGTCACAAGCGTGTTGCTGGCAGGGACGAAGGAGTGTGTCCCCGTTGCGTTTATGGCCAGTGCGATTGGTTTTACGAACTTTTTTGCGAACATTGTTCAGGTCGGTGCCAATCAAGCGAGCGGAATTCTGATGGAGACAGACAAAATGGGCTATGGCGCAATATTTGCACTTTATCTCGCTCTTTCGACAGTTTCTCTCGTTGCCGCGGTGTGGCATTGCCTGATTCGCCGTCGCCCAGCGGTCTCGTGAGCCGCGTGAGCGAAAAAAATTCTTTTGTCAGAAAATTCCGTCTGCCTCGAGTAAGGGATGAAAGGGACATTCATGCAAAAGAAAAACATCCTCCTCGGTGCAATTATCGCACTCCTCGCGGCTGCAACGGTCAGCTCGACTTGCGTTGCCGTTCGTTTGAATAATCGGCTCAATAAGCTCGAAAATGATCATTTAGAGATGAAAGTGGCGGGGTCTGTCCCCAATCCTAACACCCCAACGTCCTCTCACCCCAACGCCCGAACGTCCCCGTCCCCCACCCCCCACCACGCCCAGACCCAAACGGTGGCGAAGACCGAATACCATGAGATGAAGGTGCTTGCGGCCTCTACGTTGGGCGATGACGACCGTGAAGTGAAGCTCGAGCTGTCCGAGCGACCGGACATGGAGGTGGTTCGTCAGTATGTGTCGGTTGAGCCGTTGGCATCTGGTACTTTGGCGTTTCGACAGGGTGAGGGCTGGAATTCAAGACTGGGCAAGTCGGTCCCGACACTCAGTGTCGTCGGTGATTTTGCGCACCGCACGAACGTGACGTTGCGCGTTCGTAAGGGCTTCCCGATGGCAGGGGTGACCGCCTCCTCAAACGTTGTCGTGAACGCCTTGCTGCAGGACTACACATATTCGTTCGTGCGCAAAGATCGCAAGCCGTCCCTTGAATTCCCGCACACGGGTCGTTATCTTCCGCCCATGGGCAATCGGAGTCTGTTGCTGGAAGGTGTGAACATCCAGAATGTCCGTACGGACATTCTCCGCATTCCTTCCGCCAATGTCGTTCACTTCCTCTCGTTGGACGAAGGCGCGTATGATCACATCTACGCCAGGCGGATGTGGTGGGATAAGAATGAGTCGTTTGCCGAAGATCTGGCGGGGGAGGCCTGGACGGTGACGAACCGTTTGCAGAACGTGCTGAACACGGCGGAGAAGTTCGCGGTCTCGCTTGTCCCTCCGACGGGCATCGCTTCCAATGGCGTCTTTCTCGTGTCCGCAGTCAGTGCGGATGAGCGGACGGGGTTTGAGGGGGTGAGTGATGCGTGGCATTACCATACGGATGTTTCTGATACGAAGGTGTTACGAGTCGTCTGTGTGACGGACCTCGGGCTGAGTGTTCGGAGTGTCGGGACGGATTTGGGCGTGTGGGTGACCTCCCTGACGAAAGGCCAGCCGGTTCCCGGTGCACAGGTCGAGCTCTATACGAAGGCGAATGTGCTGGTGGCGAAGGGCGTGACGGATGCGAAGGGCTGGTGCAGCCCCGCGCGCATCGACAAGGGCGAGGCGTTTGCCGTGGTCCTCAGGAGTGCGGACGGATCCGACATGACGTTCCTCGCGCTGACCAATGTCATCGATGAGGAGGAACCCTCTTCGGACGGCTCCGATTATCTCGCCGAGAACGAATGTGAGGCGTTTGTGTGGACGGATCGCGGCATCTATCGCCATGACGAGAAGATCTTCTTCCAGGCGATCTTCCGCAACGGCAAGGGCGTGGCGCCGAAGCCTTTCCCGGTTTCGGTTGAGCTGAAGAATCCTTTTAACCGCGTCTCTGACAAGAAGACGATGATGATGGACGCGGATGGCGTTCTCTCGGACGATTCCTTCTCGGTCCCGGCGGACCAGATGAGCGGAACGTGGCATCTTGTCGTGTGTACGCCAGGCAAGGAGTCCGTCTGTCTTGGTCGGCGTGATATCAAGATCGAGGAATTCGCGCCGCCGCAGGTTCGTGTGCAGGTGAAGGCATCCGAGAATCTGCGGCCGCAGGAATTCGCCTTCGATCTCCTCGCCGAGCACCTCTACGGCGGACCTGCCAAGACACTTCGCTGCGACGGCGCCGTGGTGTTCAAGGACGCGCCGTTCGAGCCTGAGGGATGGAAGGGCTTCCTGTTCGGCGATGCCGAGCGTTCGCTCAAGCCCAATTTCCGCCGTCTGCCGAAGATGCGGTTGAATGACAAGGGCGCCTGTCGCTTCGTCGCACCGATCTGGTCGGACTCCGGTCTGCCGCGGGCCGCGGTCAAGGTGACTGCCCAGGGGACCGTCTTCGAGGACGGCGGACGTCCCGCGACGGCTCGCAAGAGCGTCGTCGCCCACTACTATCCCTATTACATCGGCGCGACTCTCGACGGCTGGCTGAGGCGTCCTGCGGCCGGTTTCCCGAAAGTCGAGCTTGCCTGTGTGATGCCGGACGGCAAGCGCCTCGCCGAGGCGAAGCGGTTGGAGGTCAAGATCACGCGCATCGACAGCTGCTACAGCTACAAGCGCGACAGCCGCGGCTGGGCCACCTGGCACTGTGATCGCGTGCGGGTTCCAGTCGTCGACGAGATGTCGATCCGCACGCGGGCGGACGGCAATACGACGCTCACCCTGCCGATTGAGAAGTGCGGCGACTACATCGTGACGGTGACGGATCCCGAGACGGAGGTCTCGTTCGGTCGTCAGTTCTATCTCAGCGATTGGGGCGATGAGTCCGTCCGTGCGCCGATGTCCAATCCCTCCGTCGTCGCGATCTCGGCGGACAAGCCGTTTTATCGCGTCGGTGAGACGCCGCGACTCGTCGTGAAGAGTCCGTTCTCGGGCGCGGCGCTCCTGACGGTGACGCGCGACCGTCTCGTCTATCAGGAGGTCCTGACGCTGACCAATGCGACGAGCGAAGTCGTTCTGCGGCCGATCGAACAGGACTGGGCCCCGAACGTGCAGGTCCATCTTTCGGTCATCCAGAGCGTCGAGGCGAACGCGAAACGTCTGGCGGTCCGTGCGCATGGTGACGCGACGATCTCCGTCCGTCCGATCGAGCGTGAGATCCCCGTCACGGTTGCCGCGGAAATCGCCGGCCGCGGCGCCAATGGCCAGGGCACGAAGCTGATCGTCGACTTCGTGGCGTCGGGGGCTCGCCAGGCGACGGTCACGGTCGTGGACGAAGGCATCAATCTCCTGACGGGCGAGCCGTTGCCGTGTCCGTCGGAGTGGCTGGCGCGTCCCCGCGGCTGGGTGGACCGTCTTTACGATCTTTACGGACGCATCCTGCCGG
>CALZAJ010000127.1 GCA_945613785.1 uncultured Verrucomicrobiota bacterium
CCCTCATAACGTCGAAAGCGCAGGTCGATTGACCTGCGCTTTAGACAATTTGCAGTTGTTCCTAAATAACCTCTACCGAACCTCTAGAATGCTAGAGGAATAATCATTCGGGCGCCTCTTCTGTACTCGAGAACGCATGCGCGTAGTATAGGTGTGACTGAGGAGGCGGTTGAAGGAGCGCGAAGCAGCCGAAGTGGTAACGGAGGCCCTTTTGTCAACCATCGGAGTTAATCCCCAGGGGTGGCTAGCACATCCTCAATCGTTCCCTCTCGGCGGGTGGGGGCCCCCGCCTCCCTCTGCAGGAACCCTGGGGACAGGCTCCGGCCTTTCCAAACGCCCCGCGCCATCGTTAATCGGCTGGCAACGGACGGACAGGCGCACTTGCGGCGGATTTCTCCGCGGCCTTGGCGCGCTGTTCAGCGATGATGCGCTGAAGGCGTTTCAGTTCGGCCTCACGGGGTCCGCGGCGTTCGTAAGTTCCGTCCGCCATTAGGCCTGAGGAGTCTCAGTCGGCGCGGGTACGGGCGCGGAAGAGGAATCGGACGCCGCCGGCACCTCTGCACACGGGGCCGCCTCCGCGTCTCCGGCGGGAGCGGGAGCAACGGGCTCGGCAGGAGCGGCAGACGCAACAGGCACCGCGGGCACGGCATCAAAGCGGGTCGGATTCTTGGCCATGAACTCCCAGGCAAAGGCCTTGTAGGACTCAGCACCCTTGGAGCGAGGATCTAGGAACACGACTGGCGTTCCCATCGACGGCGCCTCGGAAACGCGAACGTTACGCGGGATCGTGGTCTCATAGACCTTTTCGCCGAAGTGGTTGCGGACCTCGTTGATCACGTCCTGCGTGAGACGGGCCTGTCCGTTGACCATCGTGAAGACGATGCCATTGAGCTCGAGCGACGGATTCACCGACGCGCGGATGCGCTCAATCGAGCCCGTGATGAGCGCGAGGCCGTCCATCGCAAGGAATTCGGCCTGAATCGGAATGAGCACGCCGTCGGACGCGACGAGCGAACTCGTCATGACGATGCCGAGGGACGGCGGACAGTCGAGGATGATGTAGTCGAAGGCACCGGATTCCTTGACCGGAGCCAGCGCATTCTTGACCATCTCCAGGCGATCCTCACGAATGCCGAACTCCAGTTCAGCACCAGCCAGATCGACCTCGGACGGGATGACGTTCAGGTTGTTCCACTTAGTCGGCTGAATGACGTCCTCAATCGCCTTCTCACCCAGCAGGACGGGATAAAGGGAAATGCCCTGCTGCTTCTCGAGACCGAGACCGAGCGTCGCATGCGCCTGGGGATCAAGGTCGACGACCAACACCGCGCGCTTGCGGGCCGACAGCGCCGCGGCAAGATTCACGACCGTCGTGGTCTTGCCCACGCCGCCCTTCTGGTTTGCAATCGCAATAATCTTCGTTCTTCTCTCCATGGCTTCAGCTCCCTTACCCAACCGTATCCAATCAAACAAATCAGTCAATCAAAACAGCTGTCCGCTCTCGTTGAGCTCCTTGATGTTCTTCCCCGCACTGCGCCCGACCTCACGCCGCCAGAGCTCAACCAGCGCGACATCCCAGGGCTCGTCGACGCCCTGCAGGACCGCCGAGGACGCGTCACCCGAAGCGACCACCGCCGCCTTGACGCGTTCCGTCACGGCCGCCAACGAGTCCGTGACGATCTGCTCGGAGAAATTGTCGCTCTTGAGATGGTAACCATACTGCAAGATGCGCAGCTCGTCCTCATGATCCTTGAGGAACTGGAGATAGGCCTTCGCCTCATCTCCGATTCCCTCGGTCGTGATCTCGCTGAAGTGCGGCGTGATCACCAACGGACGATGCGCCTCAAGGCGCCCTTCACGGACGCGAATCTTGCCAGGATGATCCTCGAGCTCCGAAATGAGGTGGTAGTTGACGAGCGTGTTGCCGAAGGTCTCAAGCTGATGCGAGGGCATCAGGAGGATACGGACGCGCTTCGCGGCGTACCAACGGTCGAAATCAGGGTTCGAACTCATGCGCCGAACTCCTTCTCCACATCGAGCTCAGACAGGTCCCTGACCCGCCAGGTCTCACCTTCGAAATGCTGGGGGATGGACGTCGCACGGTCGAGGGCAATGACCTTCATACCCGCTGCGACGCCCGCCGCAACACCGACCGTCGAATCTTCAATCACGACACAGGCCTCGGGATTCACCCCGAGGAGCTGAGCCGCCTTGAGATATCCGCTCGGACTCGGCTTGCCCTTCTCGTAATCGCCGGCTCCCAGGATCAACGCGACCTTGTCGGCGATGCCACACATGCCCGCCGCCGTCGCGACGTCGTCATGCGGCGAACCTGAGACGATCGCACAGGGCGCGAGTTCGGCGACCTTCTTGAAGAAAGCGATCGACGACTCGATCCGCATCGTCTGCGGCTCGGACGCGTGACGCTCGTAGTACTTGCGCAACTCGATGGCGTCTTTCATCGGCGTCGTGTCGCCGAGCATCGGGAATTGTTCGTGTAGCGTGCGGTCGATGTCCAGCCAGTTGCGCCCGATGACCAGTTCCAGGATCTTGCCGACAGAGGTGCGCCCGCCATGGGCCACCACCATGTCGACAATCGCCCGAGCCCACACCGTCTCGGTGTCGACGAGCGTGCCGTCCAGATCAAATAAAAACGCCGCCGGTTTCATCGACCTCACACCACCAGCCACTTACTTGCCCTGGCCGCAGCACTTCTTGTACTTCTTGCCGCTGCCACACGGACACGGATCGTTACGACCGACCTTGGGCTCCTCACGGGTCATCGGCTTCTCACCGACGAGCTCGCCGTCTTCGAACTTCCAGCCGTCGGCTTCCTTGACGAAAGTCGCGACTTCATGATGGTTGCAGAACTCGTTGTTCGCCGTGTAGGTCGCACGGAACTCGACCACGCCCGTCTGGTCGCCAGGCTGACCCTTCTCGGTCCGAATGATCTCAAGACCATGCCACTGGGCGGCACGGCTCCAGGCCGTCGAAGCCTGCTCGTCGAACTCGGCCTGAACAGCCGCGGTCGCACTCTGCTTGAGGAACTGGACGTGTTCGGTCACATAAGCGGAATAACGGGCGCGCATCAGCGCCTCAGCGGTTTCGGCCTTTACGACGCCGTCGAGAATCGGGCCACAGCATTCACCATAAGACTTGCCAGACTTGCAAGGGCAAGCCTCAAGGGAGGTATCTTCGTTTTTCATATTCATAATAGTATTTTAGCACACACATTGCTGTTATGAGAAGCAGAAATGCCACAAAGAGAGGTGCATCGCCCAGGCGAACGTACCAGGTCTGACGACGCGACCCTGTCGGACACGTGACCGTCTCGACCATCGACCCCTGCGCGTCCACCAGCTCCGCTCCGTCGGATTCGTGAAGCCAACGCGCCGTTCCTTCCGGCAGCACAACTCCCGTCACCCCCGAATTGCCGACACGAATAACAGGCAACCCTGTCTCAATGGCGCGCGCGGTCGCCTGCCAAGCATGCTGGACTGTCTCCTGGGAATGCGAGAACCAACTGTCGTTCGTGATGAAAACCAATGCTTGAGCACCCATTTCGGACAGTTTGCGAATCTGTGCCGAGTCCGTATCCTCATAGCAGATCGCGACGCCCAGGCGGAGGGCGTTCGGTCCGGAGGTGAGGGGGAAGTCGAGGAGTTTGAGGGTGCCGGGCGTGCAGCTGCCGACCGGCGCGAGTTTCTGCAGGATCGGAATCAACTTGTCACCCGGAATGAACTCGCCAAACGGAACGAGATGGACCTTGTCATAGACCTGCATCGCCTCGGCCGTATAAAGCGCCGCGGAATTGAAGGCCTCCGTCTCCGTCCAGCGTCCGCCGCCCGCCAGGACGCCTTTCGCCCCCGTCTGACTCCGCACCCAGGCGGCAAAGGCCACGTCAGACCGACGGGAATCGCCAATTTCGCCGAACTCACACAACGCGCTCTCCGGCAGCACGATCAGGTCGGGTTTCAAGAGCGAGACGTGCGAGAACAAATTCGAATAGACCGTAATCGGATTCTCACGCGGACCCCGAGTGAAGACGCACGGGAAATTGCGCTGCACGAGCGCGACCCGCAGGTGCGCCTCAGACGTTGCTTCCGGACGCGAATAGTCCGGCACCTTATAGAGCGCGAAAACGAGCAGGAACGGCAGAACCGTCTCGACGGACCGCATCCAGCTGGGCACCGCAGGAGTCGCCGACGTCTCCTTCCCCGCGTGCTCCGCGGCGTAACCCTCGATATCGTCCGAAGCAAACTTCACGGACGGACGCCGCGCGGCGAGGAACGGACCCAGCATGCGCTCGGCGATGGACGCCAGCGTGCCGTTCACGAGAATCACCACCGCCGAAAGCAGGAAGACGCCACCGAACTGCGCCGGCGCGCCAAAGCCCATATTCACCGCGACGACGCCGAGCTGATTCCACGCAAAACCACCGAAGAGACGCGCCCGCACGATCTCAAGGCCCGCCCACAGGACAGGCTCCGCAATGACCAAGGCCGCCAGACGCCAGCCATAACCGCGCGTCCGCACCCAGGACCAGACCTTCGTCGCGAGATAGCCGAAGGCCGCGAAATACAAGGCGCAATAGGTCGCCAGCACGCCCCAGCCCAGCACGACAAGCGGCCAGGGCCCGCCATTCTTCACGATCGCCGGCATCCAGGCAAGTGTCGCAAACCAAAAGAGGAAGCCGTTCAGGAACCAGCGAACGACGCTCTTCTTCACGTCACCCTGACGAACCAGCCACAGCAACGGTGCGAGCGCGAGGTAAGCGTCCTTGCACTCGCCCATCGGAGGAAAGCTCGCCCAGAGAAGAAACCCGGGCGCCAGCCAGAAGAAGAAAGTCAGCTTCTTGAGAAGATTGCGGATCATTCGGGGCTCCAGCTCAGATCGATTCTCGACGCACACCCCTCCGGAACGTCAAACGTTCGCGGCAGGACCTTCGTCGTCACCCAGAGTCCGTCCCGGCGGAAGACCGCAAGCCCGCTCTCTGC
>CALZAJ010000128.1 GCA_945613785.1 uncultured Verrucomicrobiota bacterium
TCGTGACGCCGGCCTTCTTCGCGGCCTGAAGGATGTTCCAACCCTTCTCGGCCTGGACCTTGATCCCGTTGATTTCAACGTTGACGATTTCAGTAGCCATTTTCAGATTTCCTTTTAGCCGTGGCTGATCGCGCCGAACTTACATGTCGCCTCGCAAGCACCGCACTTGACGCACTTCGTCGTATCGATCACGTGGGGATTCTTGAGGGCGCCCGAGATCGCACCGGCGGGGCACTTGCGGGCGCACATCGTGCAGCCCTTGCACTTCGCGGGATCGATCTTGTACTGGATGAGCTTCGAGCACTTGCCCGCGCGGCACTTCTTGTCCACGACGTGCTCGACGACTTCGTCCTTGAAGTACTTGAGCATCGAGAGGACCGGGTTCGCGGCAGACTGGCCGAGACCACAGAGGGACGCCTTGCACATCGCCTTGGAGATGCGCTCCATGTTCTCGAGGTCCTGCAGGGTGCCACGGCCTTCGGAGATCTTCGTGAGGTAGTTCAGCAGCTTGCGGCCGCCGATACGGCACGGGGCGCACTTGCCACAGCTCTCCTCGACCGTGAAGTCGAGATAGAACTTGGCGATGTCCACCACGCAGTCCGTCTCGTCCATGACGATGAGACCGCCGGAACCCATGATCGAGTCGATCTTCGCGAGCGAGCCGAAGTCGATCGGCAGGTCGAGGAACTGCTCGGGGATCATGCCGCCCGAAGGACCGCCCGTCTGGGCCGCCTTGAACTTGTGACCGCCGCGGATGCCGCCGCCGATGTCGAAGATGATCTCGCGCAGGGTCGTGCCCATCGGGACTTCGATGAGGCCCGAGTTGTTGACCTTGCCCGTGAGCGCGAACACCTTCGTGCCGGGGGTGTCGGGCGTACCAATCTTGGTGAACCAGTCGGCGCCCTTGTTGATGATCACCGGGATCGTGGCGAGCGTCTCAACGTTGTTGATGACGGTCGGACGAGCCCAGAGACCGGCGACGACGGAGTTTGGCGGCTTCGGGCGGGGCATGCCGCGCTTGCCTTCGATCGAGTGCTGAAGAGCCGTGCCTTCGCCGCAGACGAACGCACCCGCGCCGAAGCGGAGCTCGATGTCGAAGTTGAAGCCGCTGCCGAGGATGTCGTCGCCGAGGAGACCCGCCTCGCGCGCCTGGCCGATTGCGATCTGGAGACGCTCGATGGCAAGCGGATACTCCGCGCGGATGTAGATGTAGCCCTTGTCGGCGCCGACGGCATAACCGCCGATCACCATCGCCTCAAGCACCGAGTGGGGATCGCCTTCCAGCGTCGCACGGTCCATGTACGCGCCCGGGTCGCCCTCGTCCGCGTTGCAGATCATGTACTTCTGACCCTTCGGCTGCTTCGCCGCGGACTCCCACTTCACGCCAGTCGGGAAGCCCGCGCCGCCACGACCGCGGAGACCGGACTTCTTCATCTCTTCGACGACCTGCTCAGGCGTCATCTCGAAGAGAACCTTCTCGAGCGCCTTGTAGCCGTCACGGGCGATGTAATCCTCGATCTTCTCGGGATTGATCACGCCGCAGTTGCGAAGAACGATACGGAACTGCTTCTTGTAGAACGGGATGTTCGCCTCGGCGTGCGGATCCTTCGCCTGCGCGGGATCGTAGCAGAGACGGCCGACGACGCGGCCCTTCACGAGATGTTCGGAGACGATCTCCTTGACGTCCTCGAGCTTGACGTGGACGTAGAACGTGCCCTGAGGCATGATCTTGACGATCGGACCCTGCTCGCAGAAACCGAGACAGCCCGTCTGGAGTACCTCAACCTTGCCGGCGAGACCCGCGGCCTCGAGCTCCTTCTTGAACTCGGCCGTGATGTTGTTCGAGCCGCTCGAGCTACAAGCCGAGCCGCCGCAGATGAGGACATGCGATTCGATAGCCATGACGCTTAGGCCTCCTTGATGATGTCGACCGAGGGCTTCTCGAGGACGAGGTCCTTGAGCACCTGCTTGCCGACGAGATGCGTGTTGATGATCTGCTCGACCGCGGCGCCCTTCACGTCGCCGTAAACCGTCGATTCCATGCCCGGGACGGCGACCTCAATCGTCGGCTCGTGCTGGCAGAAACCCATGCAGCCGGTCTGGCTGACGAGGACGTCGGTCATGCCGCGCGCCATCAGCTGTTCGATGAACGCGTCAAAGGTCTCCTTCGCGCCGGCGGCAATGCCGCAGGTGCCCATCGAGATGATGATGCGCGCGCCCTTATTCTCGCTGTCGCGCATCTCCATCGCCTTCTTCGAGGATTCGCGCAGCTTGCGGAGATCCGCCAAAGTCATCTTACCCATTTTCTGAATCTCCCTTAACCCTGTTTGCGATACTGCTCGATGATGGCGGGGACGTCCTTGGACGTGAGGCGGCCGTGGACGTTGCCGTTGACGACGATGACCGGCGCGAGACCGCAGCAGCCGAGGCAACGAACCGCTTCGATCGAGAACAGGCCGTCCGGCGTCGTCGAGTTCAGGCCGATGCCAAGCTCCTTCTCAAGCGCCTTGAGGAGATCGTCGCCGCCGCGGATGTAGCACGCCGTGCCAAGGCAGACCTGGATCTTGTACTTGCCGGCCTTCTCAAGCTTGAAGAAGTTGTAGAACGTCACGACACCGTAAATCTTCGCGAGCGGCACCGAAAGACGCTCCGAGATCTCGATCGCAATGTTACGCGGAATGTATCCGTAAGTCTGCTGCACCTGGTGCAAAACCATGATCAGGTTGCCGGGCTTCGACTTCCACTCTTCGATGAAGGCCGAAATCTCGGGCGTCATCTTCTCGATAGGTTCGTTCATTCGATGTTTCCCTTTGATTTGAAAGCAATCTAGATAGTATCGAGATTATACCTCTCGAGCGATCAATTAGTCCACACTAATTTATCGATAAGAAAAGAGAGAATCCCACAGCGCCGCGGAAATCCGAACGCGCGTGCCCGCCGTCACGGGATGACCAATTGCCGGCAAAATGAAAGACGGACGGCGGGAGACCCGTCGTCCGTCTTCATTCGGCTTGACGCCGTTGCGTTACTTGGACGCGAGATAGGCGTTAATGCCCGCTGCCGCACGGCGGCCCTCGCCCATGGCGAGAATGACCGTCGCCGCGCCCAGCACGATGTCACCGCCGGCGAAGATGCCGGGGATGGACGTCATGTTCGTCTCGGGATTGACGACGATGTTGCCGCGCTTGTTGATCTCGAGGCCCTCGGTCGTAGCCGGGATGAGCGGGTTGGACGCATTGCCGACCGCCACGACGACCGTGTCGATGTCAAGCGTGAACTCGCTGCCCTCAACCGCCACAGGGCTGCGACGACCGGAAGCATCCGGCTCGCCAAGCTCGTACTTCAGGCACTCGATGCCCGTGACCGCACCCTGGTCGTTGCCGAGGATGCGCTTGGCGTTCTGGAGCAGGAGGAACTCGACGCCTTCCTGCATCGCGTGATGGATCTCCTCCTTACGCGCCGGCATCTCCTCGAGGGAGCGGCGGTAGATGAGGTAGACCTTCTCGGCGCCGAGGCGGAGGGCCATACGGGACGCGTCCATCGCGACGTTGCCGCCGCCGAGGACCGCGACCTTCTTGCCGTGCCAGTACGGGGTGTCGGCCTGACCCTCGAGGTAGGCCTTCATCAGGTTGGCGCGCGTGAGGTACTCGTTCGCGGAGAAGACGCCGTTGAGGTTCTCGCCCTCGATGTTCATGAACTTCGGCAGACCCGCGCCCGTGCCGACGAACGCCGCATCGAAGCCGTCCTTCGTGAGGAGGTCCGTCAGCTTGCGCGTACGGCCGACGACGTAGTTCGTCTCGATCTTCACGCCAATCTTCTTGAGACCGTCGATCTCGTTCTGAACGATCGCCTTCGGAAGACGGAATTCCGGAATGCCGTAGACGAGCACGCCGCCGCACTTGTGGAAGGCCTCGAACATCGTGACGTCATGACCGGCCTTGGCGCAGTCGGCCGCGGCGGTGATGGACGCAGGACCCGAACCGACGATCGCGACACGCTTGCCCGTCTTGGGCGCGCAGACGACCGGTTCTTCGTTGCCCGTCGTGCGGGCGAGGTCGGCGCAGAAACGCTCGACACGGCCGATTGCGACCGCCTTGTCGACGTCCTTGAGCGCCTTGCCCATCGTGCAGAACTTCTGGCACTGCTTCTCCTGCGGGCAGACACGGCCGCACACCGCGGGGAGAAGGGAGGTCTGCTTGATGATCTTCAGCGCGCCCGCGAAATCGCCCTCGGCGGCCTTCGCGAGGAAGCCGGGGATGTTGATCGCGACAGGGCAGCCCTGCATGCACGGCTTGGTCGGACACTGCATGCAGCGCGACGCCTCACACTTCGCCATCTCGGCGGTGTAGCCGGTCGCGACCTCATCCATGTTGTGGGCGCGAACCTGCGCATCCTGTTCAGGCATCGCCTGAGGCGGAATCGCCATTCTTTCCTTCGGAGTCATCTTAAAATTCCTCTAAGTTATTCACTCTTCACTATGATCTCTTCACTTGGAAAAGATGCCGGACTTGCAGACGTGATCCTTCGCCGCCTGTTCCTGGGGCTTGAAGCCGCCCATGCGCTTGAGCATGAGATCCCAGTCAACCTGGTGGGCATCAAACTCAGGACCGTCGACGCAGACGAACTTCGTCTCGCCGCCGACCGTGACGCGGCAACCGCCGCACATGCCCGTGCCGTCGATCATGATCGTGTTGAGCGACGCAATCGTCTTGACGCCGTAGGGCTTCGTGGTGAGCGCACAGAACTTCATCATGATGGGCGGACCGATCGCGATGACTTCATCGACCGCACCGGCCTCGCAGAGCTCCTTGAGCGGTTCCGTGACGAGACCCTTGCGACCGGAGCTGCCGTCGTCGGTCATGAGAATGAGCTTGTCGCCCGCAATGGCGGCCATCTCGTCCTTCATCACGAAGAGATCCTTGTTACGGGCACCCATGATGATCGTGACGTCGTTGCCAGCGGCCTTCAGCGCCTGAGCGATCGGGTGCATCG
>CALZAJ010000129.1 GCA_945613785.1 uncultured Verrucomicrobiota bacterium
GGAACCTGGCGCTCTGCGAGGAGTTCCTGGAGGCGCGGGGTCTCAAGGACGAGGTGGACCTCGAGCTGGCGGGCAGTCTCTGCACGGGAAACTGTGCGGACGGTCCGATCGTCGTCGTCGATGACCGTGTCTACCGGCGCGTTGACTGTGGCGTGATGGGCGACGTCCTCAAGCGGCTCTTTCCGGAGGATCCCGCATGAACAGTCCCGTCTATACGACTCCGAATGCGTGCCAGGACTGCTACAAGTGCGTCCGGCACTGTCCCGTCAAGGCCATTCGGATCGAAAAGGGCATCGCCTCCGTGATTCCCGAAGCCTGCGTCGCCTGCGGCGAATGCGTGAAGGTCTGTCCCGTCCACGCGAAGAAGATCCGCAGCGACCTTGCGCGCCTGCGCGAGCTCCTGGCTTCGGGCGCCCGGGTCTACGCGTCCGTCGCGCCGAGCTTCGCGGGCTACTTCAAGGGCGTCACCATCGAACGCCTGGCGGGCGCGCTCGCGGAAGCCGGCTTCGAGGGCGTCTCCGAGACGGCGCACGGGGCGGAATCGGTCTCGTCTCACGTGAACCGCCTCTTTGCCGAATCGCCGCGGACCTCGGTGATGATTTCTTCCGCCTGTCCCGCCTGTGTGGACTTCATCCGCAAGTACATGCCGGAGTGGACGGACCGCATCTCACCGCTTCCGTCGCCTGTCCGCGCGCACGTGAAGCTGCTCAAGGCGCGGCACGGCGACGACATCAAGGTCGTCTTTATCGGCCCGTGTGCGGCGAAGAAGAACGAGTCGGACCGTGCGCCTGACGAGCTGGCGCTCGCCGTGACGTTCCCCTCGCTCGAGCGTTTCCTCGGGGAGCTCGGAATCGACCTCGCGCGCTGTCCCGAGGCGCAGCTGTCGCTTGGCCCCGCGTCGGAAGGGCGCTTCTATTCGGTCGAGGGCGGCATGAACGACACGCTGCGCGACGGGACGGACCGCGTGCGCTACGTTTCCGTCTCCGGGCTCGACGGCCTCCGCCGCCTGCTCTCGACCCCGCCGCCTCCGAAGGAGTCCGACGCACGTCCCGTCTTCATCGAGTGCCTGGCCTGCCCGGGCGGCTGCGTGAACGGTCCAGCCATGAAGCCCGGGGCGGCGAACCTGGAGACGCTTCTCGCGACGGATGCGACGGCGCCGATCCGCGCCTCGACCGTCGATTCGCATTGCGGCGGCACCGTTTACCGACCCGAGTCCGTGCCGAGAAAAGGCCACGTCGAGATCGAGATTGCTGAGGCCCTTGCCCGCATCGGCAAGTTCACGAAGTCCGACGAGGTGAACTGCGGCGCGTGCGGCTACGAGTCCTGCCGCGCCTTCGCCCTCGCCATGCTTGACGGCAAGGCCGAGGAGGCGATGTGCCACACGTACCTGAAGCAGAATTTCCAGCGGACCTCGAACGCGCTCATCAAGTACATCCCGGCGGGCGTCGTGCTGGTCGGTCCTGGCGGCGCGATTCTCGAGTGCAACCGGCAGTTCGCGGAATTGGTCGGAGCGGTCGGCGAATTCGACGCGCTCGGCGGGTCGCTCGGGGGTATGGACGTCGGCGTCCTGCTGCCCGAGTACGCGGCGCTCTTCACCGGCGCGCTCGAGCACGGCAGCGAAATCGAGAAGTTCCGTCAGCCGCTCAAGGACCGTCTCATCAACATCAGCGTCTTCTCGATCGCGAAGGGCGAGTCCGCGGGCGCGGTGCTGCAGGACGTGACGCGGAACGAGTTCCAGCGCGAGCAGATCGCGGCGAAGGCGCGCGACGTCATCCAGAAGAACGTGAAGACCGTCCAGGAAGTCGCCCGCCTCTTCGGCGAACACATCGCCGAGACGGAGATCATGCTGAACGAAATCGCCGGGTCCTACGAGTCGAAGACCGTCGGCGTGAGCTACAACGGAGGCGACAGCGATTCGTACCTCAATGGCTGAAGAGCTCTTCATAGAAATGGAGTGCGCCCAGTTCACGAAGACGGGGCAGGCCGCCTGCGGGGATGACGTGCGCTTCCTGACCGTGGAGAAGGAGAACCGGTACATTGCGGCCCTCTCGGACGGACTCGGCAGCGGGGTGAAGGCGCACGTCCTCTCGAACATGACGACGACGATGGCGTTGAGGTTCCTCCAGTCCAACCTGCCGACGCTGGAGTCCGTCGAGATCATCATGGACTCCTTGCCCGTCTGCGAGGTCCGCAAGATCAGCTATGCGACGTTTTCCCTTTTCGATTTCGCGCTTGGCGGACGCGCCAAGATCCTCGAGATGGGCAACCCGGGCTACATCCACCTGCGCGGCACCGAGGAAGTGAAGCCCGCTTCGGAGCACAAGGTGGTGAGCGCGCACTGGCCCGACCGCGGCGTGCGCGAATGTGAGGCCGAGCTCAAGGCAGGGGATCGGATCATCCTTTGTTCGGACGGCGTGACACAGGCCGGCATGGGCGAGCGTAGCGACTACAAGCTGGGCTGGCGCCGTTCGGGCGTCTTGAAGTACGCCCGCGAGAGGATCTCGGCCGACCCCGAGATCTCCGCCCGCGACCTTTCGGCGGCGATCGCCGCCGAGTCCGTTTCGATCACCTACGGCATCTGCCGCGACGACGTCACCTGTCTCGTCATCTTCCTGCGTCAGCCGCGCGTGATGCGCATCCTGTCGGGACCTCCGTTCCGTCCCGAGAACGACGCGGAGTTCGCGCGTCAGGCGAACCTCGGCGAGGACCACGTCGTCGTCTGCGGCGGCACGACGGCGAACATCCTCGAGCGCGAGCTGGGCGTTTCGGTGAAGATCTCGCTCGCCGACATGCGCTCGGCCGGCGCGCTGCCGCCGGTCGGAAAGATGACGGGCGTCGGACTCGCGACAGAGGGCATCCTGACGCTCGGACGCGTCCTCTCGGCGCTCGAGGAGGGCCGTCCGATCGACCGCGAGCCCAGGGCCGCGCGGGAGATCCTGTCGCGGATGATGCGGCACGACCGCATCGAGTTCGTGATCGGGACGAAGGTCAACGAGTGCCATCAGGATCCGAACATCCCGCAGGATCTCGAACTGCGCCGGAGCGTCGTCCGTCGGATGGCGTCCGTCCTCGAAAAGGACTACCGCAAGATCGTCAAGCTGAATTTCTACTAACAACACAATACGACAACACTATGGACAAAGTCACTGTCGAAATCTGCTGCGGCACCGCCTGCTACCTGCTGGGCGCAGCCCGTCTCATGGAACTTGAGGCGAACCTGCCCGAAGAACTGAAGGGCAAGGTCGAATTCGAGGCAAAGGCCTGCCTCGGCATGTGCAATGACGACCGTCTCGGCGGTTAGCCCTATGTTCGCATCAACGGTACGGAGACGCTGGCGAATGCGACGCCGGACACGGTGATGGCCCGCGTCCGCGAGCTTCTTGGAATGGAGGACCTGTAAGATGAATCAAGCCGCCCAGTACATCCGTCGCGAACTGGCGATCCGCCTCGTGCGCGCCTTTGACGCGGGAACGCTCAGGGACGAGATCGACAACATCCCCGTGAAGCTCCGTCCGAAGAACGAGCCGAGCTCGCGCTGCTGCATCTACCACGACCGCGCGGTGCTGAAGTACCGCCTGATGGCGCTTCTCGGCTATTCGATCGAGGACGAGAGCGACGAGGCGAAGACGCTCGCGTCGTATCTTGACGACGTCGTCCGCGACGTCGCCGAAGGCAAGGACCCGTATGCCGGGCTCGAGCACAAGATGGCGCCGCTTTCGGTGTGCGGACCGGCCTGCTCGGGCTGTCCGGACGCGAAGGTCGTCACGACCGAGAACTGCCGCGGCTGCTTCGCGCGACCCTGCATGTACAACTGTCCGAAGAAGGCCGTCTCGATCGTCGGCGGACGCAGCGTCATCGACCAGTCGCTCTGCATCAAGTGCGGCAAGTGCGTGGCGGCGTGTCCCTACCACGCGATCGTCAAGACGACCGTGCCGTGCGAGGACGCCTGTCCCGTCGGCGCGATCAAGAAGAACGAGTTCGGCGTCGCGCAGATCAACTTCGAGAAGTGCATCTTCTGCGGCAAGTGCTTCAACCAGTGTCCGTTCGGCGCGGTGATGGAGCGCTCGCAGCTGATGGAGATTCTCCTCGCGATGAAGAAGGGCGAGAAGCTCGTCGCGATGGTCGCCCCCGCAGCCGCGAAGCAGTTCCCCGGCACGATCGAGCAGCTGCTCACCGCCTGCAAGAAGGCCGGCTTCGCCGAAGTGATGGAAGTCGCGCTCGGCGCCGAGAAGACGACGCGCCACGAGACGGCGGAGTTCGTCGAGCGCTACGAGAAGGATCCGAAGATGATCATGACGACGAGCTGCTGCCCCGCCTGGGTCAATCTCGTCGCCAAGCACATGCCCGAGCACATCGACAAGGTCTCGCTCACACCGAGCCCGATGGTCTACTCGCGCGAGATCATGAAGGAGAAGGACCCGACGCTCAAGACCGTGTTCATCGGTCCGTGCGTCGCCAAGCGCTCCGAGGCCCGCCGCAAGGACGTCGATTTCGTCCTGTCCTTCGAGGAGCTCGGCGCGATCCTCGCCGCCCGCAACATCGATGTGATGAGCTGCGAGGCCTATCCGCTCGAGCGTCCCGCCGAGGCGACCGCCCGCAACTACTCCCACAGCTGCGGCGTCACCGAGGCCGTCATCGCCGAGGCGATGTCCCGTACGCCCGACTTCAAGCTCAACTCGAAGCAGATCAACGGCATCGACAAGAAGTCCGTCGCGATGATCCGCCTGCACCTCATGGGCAAGATCCCGACGAACTTCCTCGAGGTCATGGCCTGTCCGGGCGGCTGCGAGAACGGCCCCTGCTCGCTGCGTTGAACCGGATGAGTTACTGGTCCATCGCCAAACTTGTCTGGCCTCTCGCGCTCGGGATGGCCAACAATGCGGTCATGCAGTTCTTCGACCGCATGTATCTCGCACACGAATCGATGCGGGCGCTCGAGGCCGTCATGCC
>CALZAJ010000130.1 GCA_945613785.1 uncultured Verrucomicrobiota bacterium
GCGAAGCGCACATATAGAACGTCGACTTCGTCGCCGACAACCCTGTATACCCCACTTCCGATGGGTGCCATCGAAAACCTAGCAAACAGGGGAATACCGCACATCCCCAGAGCAGAGGATGTGCAGGTATGTGCAGAAAAGCGGGTGCTAGACCTCTGAGAGAATGCGTTGCCGAGCGGTGGCGTATTCGGCTTCCGTCACGAGTCCCTGTGCCAGATACTTGCCGAGCCGCTTGAGACGCGCAGGAACACCCTCACGCCGCTTTTGAGGCGCGGGGGAGTGGATGTCGTCCGCCCCGTCAACAAAAAGCCCGGCAGCGGGCGTTTTGGCTGCTTTTGCGCCCTTCCGTTCCCCATTCCCCATTCCCCGTTCCCCAATCACGGGAATCGATGCGACTGCGGAACGCAGCGCATCAAGATTCTCGTGATAATAATGCCGCGTCATGGCCGTTGAGCAATGCCCCACAATGCTCTGAACAACTGGCAACGGAACACCGGCATTGGCCGAGAGCGAGACGAATGTGTGGCGGAGGCTGTGGAAGGATGCCACGACTGTCTTCCGGCAGCGACCTTCAACACGGATGCTCATTGTGATGTTCGCCGCCTTGAAGATCTTTCGTAAACCCTCGTCGAGCTGCCATTTGCGATTCATGTACAAATCTGCAACCTTCGGGTTTACGAAAGCGTGCGGCGCGATGGGGTCTTCGCGCCCTACCGCCGCGTCACTCGTCCCCTGCCCCACGTCTCCAGTCCCCGTTTCCTGTTCCCCATTCCCCGTCCCCTTCTCTTCCCTCACAATCCTCAATTCCGCCATCAACGATGGATGAATGGGGATTGTAACAGGCTTGCCATGCATGTGCTTCTTCGTTTTCTCTGGGATAATCTGGATGACACCGCGCTCAAGATGCACATTCTCCCACTTGAGGCGACAGCAATCCCCGAGGCGCATCCCGGTGTAGATGCCGGTCATCAGGAGGAGCTTCCACTCTTTCCCCTCCTTGGAGGCGGCATTGTAGAGCCGTTCGACTTCATCGAGCGAGAGTTCACGGCGGCTGATCGAATCGTCCGCCTTGAGGCACACGCCCGCCCAGGGATCGTGTGTAATGCCTGCCTTGTCCGCCAGCACCCTAAATATCTCCCGAAGGACGCAGACGTGTCCGTTGTAGGTCGATGCCGAGTGGTGGCAGCGGAAATCAGCGAGATATTCCGTAACCGCAGTTTCCGTCACCTCCGCGAGATGGGCGATTTCGAGATGGTTGTGTTCCATCCACCTGGCGAAGCCCATCCACACGATTCGCTTTGATTCGAGTGTCGAGCGGGCGAGGTCGCGGCGGTTGGGGGACATCTCGTAGTGATGCCACGCTTCTGCGAGCGGCAGCCGAATCGCCCCCAGCCCCAGCGGGGCGAGAAAGCGATTCAAGAACGCCTCCGCCTTGTCCCTATCCCTTGTTCCCGTCGAACGGCTCAACCGCCGTCCGTTGATTCCTACGCGGATCGTCCAGCGTCCGCTCTTTTCCTGTTGCAGGTTTCCCGTTCCTTTTTCCCTTGCCATTTGATTTCTCCTTTCCTTTGGTTGGGGAAAGGATAGCCGGGGACGGGCGCAGTTCCTCCGCTTCGCGCACAAGGCCCCAAATTCGGCCTGTGCGGGCTTTTCCGCCCTCGGACGACTCGTTGCTCGCCTGGAGGCGAGAAACGCCACAGGAAGCCCAGAAACGGGCGGGGCGGCGAACGGGCGCTAATTCTTCTCCTGCTGGGCGGCTCTTTCCTTGAGCATCGACTCGATTTCCGCCTTCGAGCGGATATACTCGTCGAGAGGCGTGATAAAGCAAAGTCCGCCGTGGTTGAAGGTATCGTGACTTTTCGGAACCGCCGTGGGGGATGCGCCGAGAAGTCCGCTCGTCACGCCAATCAAGGCAGGATAAGCATAGGGACCGATCTGCGCGTTGGCGAAAACGGGGCCGCCGCTGTAGCCCGGATACACATTGCACTCGATGACGATTGGCGGGGTCGTGTCTCCGTAGCCGGGCGTCTTGAACGCGTTTAGGCGCGCAGCGATGATGCCGGAGCGCAGTCCAAGCGGCTGCCGGTCCATAAGCTCCGGCGAGAACCACAGTTCGTATGCGTTTCCATAGGCCACGACAGGCGTGCCAAGGCCGATTCCGTAGGAGCCGAGGCACTTGCTCGGCAGCATGAATGCACCCTCGACAGCGCGATCGTCCTCCGCCCATGTCGGCGACCCCTGTACGGGAATGTACTTCACGTCCCACCCATGTTTTACCATTCCTTCGAAGTACGGCGTGACATCCATCATTGTGATGTCTGCATAGCGGCTCGTCGGACACCACGCCAGGCCCGTCTCGCGCAACGTGATGTTCTGGTCTGGCTCGCCTTTTCCGTGATGGGCGATGACTGCGACATCGTTCGTGAGTCCGGACTGTATGCAGCTCGCTGCGACATGAGCCGCCGTCATGAGTTTAACCTCGCGCTTGCCGTTCTCAAAGTTTCCGATGAAGAATCCGCAACCGCCGGGAGTTTTTTTGTCCTTCGGGCAGAGGCACACAAACGCCTTGGAGAGTTCGTCGTGCTTCGCGGGCGGTGGAATCTGCGGACGCTGCGGAGGAGCTTCTGGCGTTGCGTCGGCGGCCACTTCGCCGGGCGATGTGGTCAGAATGCTGAAGAAACCGTCCTGATAGGCAAGGAACAACGCGGCAAGCACGGCGAACAGCGCACCGCCCCAGCCAAGGGGCGTAGGCTTATTCTCGGACTTCGTTTTGTCGCCCTCCGTCTGTTTCTCGTCAGGAAGTCTCGGCGGGAAGCACAGGAACATCCCGACCATAAGCAAAAAGGCAAGGAAGATCGTCCTCGTGAGCGGGTCAAGCGGAAATCCGTCCCGATGGACGATGACAAGCTCCTTCACGGCCCAGAGCGCGCCAAACAGGGCTCCAGACCCAAACGCTACGCATGTGGGCCAGCGCCGCTGACGGGCATTACGGATGACGCCTCTGATGCATCCGGCAGCGACCAGCATCATCGCCGCAACGCCAATGATGGAGTTGACAACTGTCATGTAGAACCGCCAAGGGACATTGTCGATGTTCTTCAGATGCGAGAAACCAAGAACCACGACAAACGCAGTGCCGAGGATAAAAGCGCCAAAGAGAGCCGCAGCGACGCGTCCGTCAACGGGTTCAAACTTGTCATTCTTGTCATCCATGTCTTTCACGTCTTATCACTCATCACCAGAACTCTCGCAAGACGCATCATCTTCTACAGCGCCTCCACCAGCTCGTTCCGCAGCCGCAGAACCTCCCCGCGCAGCCTTTCCCGCTCGGCTTCTGCCGTCTGCCTTGCTGCCCGTTCCTCCGCTAACTGCCGCTCAAGATCGGCCGCTTTCTTCTCCACCACGGGTTCACCCTTCCTGAACATCCCCTTGGAAAGCTGCGAGAAGTCTGTAAACGTTCGGCCCATTACTCGACCTCCTTTGCGGGCAGTGCTTCCAGCGCGAACACTTTGTAGAACCGGGCGTTCCCGTATGAAGCAGGGAGGTACAGCGTGATAGAGACGCTTTGCGGTGCTGTGCCGAAAGCAGACGCGACGGCGTTTGTCGGCACGGCGCGCCTTATCCCCGTGCAGTCATCGAAGGATTCGACCGAGACGAGGCCATCGACCGACAGAGATGTGGCAACGCGGATCGTGTTGTTGTAGTCGCCCTGAAGCGTGTCCGCACTTCCCGCCGAGAGCGTCGCGTTCAATGACAGCGCAACGCCGCCGGAATCGTCCACCGCGATTCCCGTCAGCTCAACGAAGGAGAAACTCGTTGCCGGTTCGCCGATCCCGGACACCAGTTCGAGACGCAGCGTCGACTCCTTCTGGATGTTGTAGTCCGCAAGCATGTGTCCGTCCTCAAGCAACTTTCCCGCGAAGATTAGCCTTTGCAGGTCAGGATGGTAGCCCTCCTTGTCCTGAACCTTCGCCTTCACGTTCTCAATGGTCTCGACTGGTTCGACCTCCAGCGTGACGATCTTCCCCGCCGGGGTCTTGACGAAAATCGGCATGGCAAAAGCCTCTGCCCCCACAAAGGCAGCGGCAATCACCACCAGAACTCTCGCAAGACTCATCATCTTTTACAACGCCTCCACCATTCGCACCAGTTCGGCGCGGATTCGCTCCTCCTCGGCCTTCTCGCCGTGCGCCACGGCGTACGCCAGCAAGCCCTCCAGCTTCTGGATTTCTGCATACTGCTGCGCTCGCTGCTCCATGTTCATATTACGCCGCCAGCTCCGCTACGCGCTTCGATGCGTCAACCTTGACAAGGAACGTCACATGGTACGGTGCGCGGGTGTTGGGTATCTTTTCATCAAACCGCTCGACCGTCGCCTCGGTTCCGAACTCCGCCTTGGCGAACGCTACCGCGCTATCGAGCGCAGCCTGTGCATCCTCGCCAGCGGCAGGCTCTTCGCCAAACTTCTCAATGTGTAGCGTCGTCCTCTCCGGCGGCATCATCGCCACGGCCACATACCACCCGTTTTTCTCGCAGGCGGCTTCCATCCTCTTCTCGATCTCGCGCTCAATCCGCGCCATGTGGTCGATGTTGGCCATAGTTCCTTCCAAAATAGTTCCCTCCAAATCAGTTTTTCTAATAGTATACCATTTATCCCTCAACCGCCTCCTGTCCGAAAACCGCAGATCTGGAGGACGAAAACGCCCGACGCGACGAATCGCACCGGGCAAACTTTAGCGGAATCCAGCCGGCTTACTTTCAGAATTCCTGTTGAATTCTGGAAGCGGCGTGCCTGCCGATTCCACAACATCGGTGAAATCGATTGCCGTTGCTCCTCCAACTGCATTCCGGTCCGAACTCGTCTATACTGTACGGCGTAAGGGGAAATGCCGAAACGGTCAAGGACCGCACGGCAAATCACGTTCCCTGAACTGAAACGGAGGTGCAC
>CALZAJ010000131.1 GCA_945613785.1 uncultured Verrucomicrobiota bacterium
TGCCGAGGTCGACCGCGGAGTTGGCGATCTTCTGGCCGATGGCGCCGAGACCGATGACGCCGAGCTTCTTGCCGAGGATTTCCGTGCCGGCAAAGGCCTTCTTGGCCTTCTCGGCCGTCTTGGCAATCGTGGGATCGGCCGCATTCTCTTTGACCCACTCGATGCCGCCGAGAATGTCACGGCTCGCGAGGAGCATGGACGCGAGAACGAGCTCCTTCACGCCGTTGGCGTTCGCACCCGGCGTATTGAAAACGACAATGCCCTTCTTAGCGTATTCAGCGTGGGGGATGTTGTTCACACCCGCGCCCGCACGGGCGATGGCGACGAGACCGGGACCGGGGACGAGCTCGTCCATCTTCGCGGAGCGGACAAAGACCGCTTCAGCCTCTTCGAATTTCTCGGTGCGGACATAAGCGTCCGTCAGGTTCTTGAGCCCACAATCGGCAATCGGATTGAGGCAGTTGTACTTCGTGCTCATTTTTGTTTTTCTTTCTTCCGTAGAGTTTATCGTGGAATCACGTCGTCACGCATGAGGACGTAAGTAGTATTATATCATAAAAAAGGCGGCTGCGAGGACCGCAACCGCCATTTTTGGATCCTGAGTCACGCGTCCGATCAGGCCATTTCCTCGGACCGGAGCTTCTCAATGAGGACATCGAGCGTCATCGCGCCCAGATCGCCTTCGCCCGTCTTGCGGACCGACACCGTGCCAGACGCCTCGTCACGCGGACCGACCACGAGCTTGTAAGGCACCTTCCAGAAAGACGCCTCACGGATCTTCGCACCCAGCTTTTCAGCCGAGTCGTCGATCTGCACGCGGTAGCCACGGAGCTGAAGCTCGGACTGAATCTTCCGGGCGTAGTCAAGCGCCTTGTCGGAAATCGGCAGCACGCGGAGCTGCTCCGGCGCGAGCCAGAACGGGAACGCGCCCGCATAGTGCTCGATGAGGATGCCGATAAAGCGCTCGAGCGAGCCGAGCACGGCGCGGTGGAGCATCACGGGATGATGCTTTTTGCCGTCCGCACCCACGTATTCGGCGTTCAGACGATCCGCGCTCGGCAGCTGATAGTCGAGCTGGATCGTGCCGCACTGCCACTGACGCGCCAACGCGTCGACGAGCGTGAACTCGAGCTTCGGACCGTAGAACGCACCCTCGCCCGGCTGGATCTCGTAATCAAGACCGGCGGCCTTGCACGCCGCGGCCAAGGCCGCTTCCGCGTGCTGCCACGTCGCGATCTCGCCGACATGGTCTTCCGGCATCGTCGACAGCTTGACGAGCAGGTTCTTCTCGAAGCCGAAGTCGGAATAGACGTCCTTCAGCAGACGGCAGAACTTCGCAACTTCCTCCTCAATCTGCTCCTCCGTGCAGAGAATGTGCGCGTCGTCCTGGACAAAGCCACGTACGCGCATAATGCCGTGCAGCGTGCCGCTGGGCTCATTACGCGCACAGTGCCCGAACTCCGCAAGACGCAGGGGGAGATCCTTGTAGCTGCGCGTACGGCTCTTGAAAATCTCGATCGCACCTGGGCAGTTCATGGGCTTCACCGCGAACAGACGCTTCTCACTCTCGGTGACAAACATGTTCTTCTGGTAATGGCCCCAGTGACCGCTGCGCTCCCAAAGCGAACGCGGCATGAGCGCCGGCGTATTGACCTCGCAATAGCCGTCCTTAACGAGCTTGCGGCGCATGTAGTCCTGGAGGGTCACATAGATCGACCAGCCCCGCGGATGCCAGAAGACCTGGCCGGGATTCTCCGGATCGATATGGAAGAAGTCAAGCTCAACGCCGAGCTTGCGGTGGTCGCGACGCTTGGCCTCCTCGGCACGCGCGACGATCTCATCCATCTCCGCCTGATCCTTGGCGATGATGCCGTAGACACGCTGGAGCATCTTGTTGTTGACGTCGCCGCGGTAGTAGGAACCCGCCACGCGCATCAGCTTGACGACGCCGATCTGCTTCGCGTGCTCGACGTGAGGTCCGCGGCACATCTCGACGTAGTCGCCAACCGTGTAGGTCGAAATCGCAACGCCATCCGCGACGACGTCGGCCAAACGCTCGAGCTTGTACCGCTGACCCGCAAGAAGCGCCTTCGCCTCATCGGCGGAGACCTCCTTCCGAACGAAAGGCTCGTCCAACGCGATCAGGCGCGCAATCTCCGCCTCGATCTTCGGGAAGTCGTCAGGGGAAAGACGGTGCGGAAGGTCAAAATCATAATAGAAGCCGTCGTCTGTCGCAGGGCCGATATCCACCTGCACGTCTTCGAAAATGTTCATGATCGCGCGCGCCATCAAGTGGGCCGCGCTATGCCGTCTCTGCTGCTCGGTAATCTCGCTCATTTTTCTCCTTTGAGCCGCATATTATATCACAAATCGGCTTCTCCTGCCCAAATTCAAACGCGCCGTACCCGACGACCCGCTTACTTCGCATAAGCGCCGCACGGACGCTCGTGGTCGGGATAGGCCGCGCCGTTGATGTCGACCGGCACCGTCTGCAGGTAACGACCGGCCGTCAGTGCCGGCGAGTCAGACGGCAGCGCGAAGTTCTTCGCACCCTCATCGGCAAAGGCGCGATTGATCGCAACGGCCTTCTTGCCGTACGTGAACTGGTCGCCATGTTCATCGATGTTGTAAAAAGCGCAATTGCTCACGGTCAGACCCTTCTGACCGCCGCCGACGCCAAAGCCATCGATGCCTTTCATCACGCAGTTGTAGAAGCGGACATCCGTCGGCAGGAAGTCAATGCTCCCATTCTTGGTCTTCATCAGCTGAACCGCCTGATCCACGAGCGAGACCTGCATGAACAGGCAGTTCTCGATCTCTTCGCAGAAGCGGGAATAGACGAGCGTGCCGCCCGTACTCTCGACACTGACATTGACGAAAGCCGAATCGCGCAGACGGCGCCCCGAAAGGCCCTTCGCCTTGACGTCGGTCGCCTTCACGTTGTAGAGAATGACGTCTCCGACCCAGCTCTTGCCAGGCGCAAAGCCATTGAAGAGATCGGGGTCGCCCGGCGTACCGGTCGCATCGATGTCGGAAACCGTGGTGTTGACCACCAGCGTGTTGTCGAACGGCAGCGCATCGCAGGCGACGGAAGAGATCTCGTGGCCGCGGACGAGTTCGCACTGCGGACCATTCGCCACCTCCGAGGTCGAGCCGCCCGTGACGAAGGCGCGCATCTTGTTGCCGAAGACCGAGACCGAACCGGCATAGCGGCCGGCCTTGTTGTAGAACTTGCAGTTGTCGAACCAGCCCATTGTCTCGCCGCCCTCGCCCATGATGATGGCACCATAGCCGTCCGTCTGTTCGCTGAAGAACTCGACGTTCTTGAAATGGAGCTTGTCCGTACCCGTGCGGCCGCCCTGGATCTTGACCTGGGAGCGCTTCACGCCCTTGGCCGGCATGAGCAACGTCCAGTACTTGTTGTCCTTTCCGCCGCCGATCATCTTCGCCTGGTACCGGCCGGGATAGAGGAAGACCGTGCCTCCGTCGCCGGCTTTCGCCACGGCCTGCTTGAGCGACTTCACCGGCGCATCCTTGGTGCCCTCGGCGAACTCGTTGCCGTCCTTCGGGTCAACCCACACGCACTTGCGCGAACCCTGCGTCTTCTTCGAGTTCGCGTACATCTCCAGATCGGGAAGCTGATACGGCGCCTCGCCGTCCACAATCGCCGTCGCACCGATCTTGACCAGTCCGTCACGGTACTTGGTCGCGTCAAAGGCGAAGACGTACTCCCACACCTTCGTGCGCGTGTTCAGCGTCGGCCGCTCGGCCGTGTACTCCTTCTTGCCGTTGACCGAGAACTCGACCTTGACGGACTTCTCATGGAACGCGACGACGCCTGCCTTGAACGTCCCCGAAATGCGCTGATAGGGAACGACGTCCCAACGAGCGATCGGACGGGCGGCGAAAGCGGCGCCCGCAAGGACAGCCGAGAGCAACAGGATGGACTTCTTCATGATACCGGAGTCACGCCTTTCTTCAGAATGATGTTACCGTATTTGCCGGTTTCGCCCGTCAGGACGATGGCATAGGCCTTCTTGGCCCGCTCGTAGAATGCAAATCGCTCCATCCGCTCGATCTCGGCCGCATAGCCGAGCGCCGTGCGGTACTTGCGCTCGATCTCAGGATCGAGCGTATCGCCGGGCACGGCCGCCATCATGATGACCGGCGCCTTGACGTACTGATCGAGCTCGAACAGTGGCGCGATCCCCGCCAGGATGCGATCGGCGCCCAGGCCGTCCGCCCGCAACACATAGGCGCAGTCCTTGCCCAAGTCGTGCGCCGGGAAATGCGCGTCAGAAATGACAATCTCATCCCCATGCCCCATCTCAGCCAGGGCTTTCAGGAGATCCGGAGAGACGACAGGAGAGATACCCTTGAGCATGGGAAGAGACCTTTCAATGGCCCCGCCGACCCGGCGGGGCATCCGTTCAGTCGACCACAGGACGGAGAATCATGTTCTTGTAGTCCGCGTCAGAGTGATCGCCCTGAATGTACATCGGACCCGGAATGTCCTCGTTCGCGTCAACCGCGCCACCGGTAATGCCGGTCACAGGGGCGTTGTCGATGATCGTCGAGCCGTTGAGAACGACCGTGAGGTGCTTCTTGTAAAGCGTCACGTCGACGTGCTGCCATTCGCCCGCGGGCTTCTCGGCGGCGACAGACGGCGTCACGCGTCCGTAGTAAGCGGCCATGTTGTGGCAGTCCAACGGCTTTCCGTAGCTGTCGAACGTCTGGATCTCATAGCGGCTGCGGAGATAGACGCCGGAGTTGGAGTCTTTCGGGACGCGCACGTCGTAGGAAAGATTGAAGTCAAAGAAGTCCGTGCGCTTGGACATGATGTTCGCACCATGGATCTTCTCGCCCTTCTCGTTGACCGGCAGGACGTTGGAGAGGATCTTCTCGCCGTTCTCGGTCTTCATGGACCAGCC
>CALZAJ010000132.1 GCA_945613785.1 uncultured Verrucomicrobiota bacterium
CGGACTTCCCCCACAGCGCATCGACCTCCGTCTCTTCCGTCACGTTCGCAGGACAGGCATATTCGACAACATTGGGAATCGGCTTAGGCGTCCCGTTCGTACCAAGGGACGGCGCCTCCTGTCCGCTGATCGTGAAGATGTACTTGAGGACGTTGTCCTTGGGATTGACGACGACAATCACCGGTTGCTCGCAACCGCCGCCCATGACCTGCACGTCAGGGTCTCGCATCGGAATCGCCGGCGCCAGCAGGACGCCCTGCCGAATCTTGACACCCTTCCCGGCGAGATGCGCCAACGCATGCGCGATGACGCGCCCGCCAAGGGAATGCCCGACCAGCGTCAGCTCCGAACGGAACGCCTCGTCCCTTGCGGCGATCTCTTCCGCCAGACGAACGCCTTCCTTGTCCGCATTGTCCGCCGCCGTCCACCAATTGCAGTCCCCGTTCCAGCCCTTGAACCGACAGACGGATTCCGCGAATACATTCGTGCAGCTTGCATAGGCCATGCCGTTCGTATCGGCCGTCCGCATCCAGCCAGGAATATACCACACCTCTCCCGCACAGGCGGACACCCACGGCAGCAACGCCGCGCACAATCCAAATGTAATCTTCTTCATTTGCCCCAATGCTACCACTTCCAGCGACTGCCGTCAATTCTCCTTCGCGAGAAACTGACGGATGCGGCCAAGATACGCCTCTATGCCCATGACAAGGACGAAGTCGTTGTGGTTGCCGCCTTCGATAGTGACGAATTCCTTGGGTTCGGCGGCGCACGCGAAAAGTTCCTTGCCGTGAGCATAGGGGATGACGCCATCGGCCGTTCCGTGGAAGAAGAGCTTCGGACACTTCACGTCTCCGATGCGCTTCAGGTTCGGGAACGGATCGATCGGCAGGATCCGCACATGCGTCACGACGCGCGGCGCCGATAGGAACGGCGCCTCGAGGATGAGTCCGCCGACCGGCTTCGTGGCCGCAAGCTCCACGGCCGATCCCGTGCCGATGGAAAAGCCGTCGACTACAATGTCCTCTGGCTTGAAGCCGCGCGTGTCGATGAGCCAGTCGTAGAGCCGATGGACGACACGATAGCAACCCTCCTCGTCGGGAGACCCGTCGGACAGTCCGTAGCCTGGGTAGTCGACGGACGCCACGGTATAGCCAAAGGCCGTCAGATCCTCAAGCGCCCATACCGACATGACCATGTCCTCGGCATTCCCATGACAGCGGAGGATTGCCTTCTTGCCGCGTTCAGGTCCGAGCACATAAGCCGCGATCTTGACCCCATTCGTTCCGATGTCGACATAATGGGGCGTCGTCTCATCGTACCATCCGCGCTTCGGATGGAACATCACCGAATTGATGGCGAAGCAACCGATCAGATAGGCCCCGACAAACACAAGGACGACTATCCGCAAAACACGTTTGAGCACGACTTTCAGAATCTCCGGCATCCCAGCACTCTTTCTCTTCAGTGGTTCATCAATCACTTCACGCAGTCAAGGATCGACCGGCCATTCAGATCAATGCCCGTGAGGACGATCTCTCCATCAAGGACACGGTAGACCGCTACAGCCTCCTCAGTCTTCTTCCGAAGAACCTCCTCGGCTTCAGGCGCGATCTTCTCGTTCACGAAGAACCTGTCCGGGAACGACACGCGGGCGACAAGAGGCGAAGCCTTGCGCCGCTCCTCGAACTCACTCCAATTCTCGCCCTCCTTCTTGTCACGCCAAGTGAGCAGGCGCTCCATGCGCACGTCGCTCGGCTTGACCCAGATCCCCTCGGAGCCGGACCTTTCCGCCACTTCGGCAACGCACCAGAGACCATTGGTCGACGGCTCGATTCGGGCAAAGCATCCGCAGACACGAGAATCAACCTCATTTGCAACAGCTGCAGCGACATTTGTCGTAGCCTCGTCGATCGATATGTTCAGATACCGTCCGCGCAACGGATCGTACGGATCGTAAGCCCTGCACTTGAAACGGACTTCCGCACCCGTTTGCACGACTCGTTCGTAGCGCACGATCAGCCATCCGATGGACAGCACCTGCAGAACCAGCGCCGCTGTCACAAGCACAAAACGCATCGCATTGCCCTTCCTTGAAGAATTTCCAATCTGCATATCAAACCCTTCCTTTCTTAAACTTGATCATGACCACGTTCAGGACCGTCAACGCTACACCCGCGACAACGAGAACAAGTCCCTTAGTCGTGAAATCGATACTGCTTGAGAAGAATTTCATGAGCACGAGCCAGAGGAACAGCACGGCACCGATATTGGCATAGCTCAAGCGAACCTTGCAGACACCCCACGCAATGACGGCACCGGCGATCAAAAGCGCCATCAAATACATCCAAGTCATCTCAAAGGGCGTAAACATCGCAGCAAACGAGGCAACAATCGTCGCCACCAGAGGCCAAGCCCTAATCTTGCACGCGACGCCCACCAGCATCACGACAAGCGAACAGATCCAGAAGACACCGACATACTGTTTGAAATCGAAATAGCGGTAGTGATGCGGATTTACGCTCAAGATGAGGACCGACGTCCCGATCGCATACACGAGACCCAAGATCCACTCCCCTGTCACCCTGGCTGCCTTTCCGACTTCACGACGCCGGAACGCCACCAATGCGGGAACCGAGAGCGCCATCACAGCCAGCGCACGGGTCAAGGCCCACCATGATGCGCCTTCAACGTTTTTGGTCGAGATTCCCCACACGACAGCCAAGATCGGCCAAAACGACATCGCGACAACCGACCGAGTCAACCACACGACCGGCAGAGTCAGTAGAGCAACGAACAGGACAAGTCCCGGCACAGACCCACCCAGCTGATAGGTCTGCGCGATAAGGCAGGCTGCCGCACTGGATGCAATGCACCAGAGAATGCCCAACGGCTCCCATAGCGCCATGGTCTTCCACCCTTTCTTTTCCGCCAGCATCGCAATACCGCCGCACGCGACAACAGGCGTGAGCGAAATCACCGCACGCATCCCACGGCCGAAGCAGTCCCAGTTCGACGCGAAGAGCGCGATGATGCCGAGTCCGATCATCAGTGCGCCGAATCCACCTGCGATCACCGCTCCCCACGAAATGCGCGACTTCGTGTCCGCATAACGTCCCATGAGCCTCTTGGCAAGATCGTCGCCAACCAGCCCTTCAGATCGCCACAAGGCGATCTCGCCCTTTATCCATTCATTCTTATTCATGAGTTCTCCTCAATGTCTGTCATGATCCCTGTTCAACGCACGATCGGCAGGAACAGCAGATCGAGCTTGGTACCCTTCACTGGATCCTTCTCATAGCGGAAGAAGCGCCAGAGGAGGGACGTCCTCGAATATCCGTTTGTCTTAGAATCATACATGAAACCCGGGAATGCGTCAACCGTCACGTTACCGTCCTTCTCCTCACGGTCCCAGAGCTTCCAGAGGACGCGGGTACGGGCATAGGTCGTATGATCCGAACGATCCCGTTCGTGCTTGTCGTAGAAGAGCCCGAAGAGGGCCGTCGTCTCATCCTTGCACGTATCGCCGGTGCGCTGACGCGTCTTCCTGTCGAATGACACGTGCCGCGAGCCTTCACGATTGAAGAGCAGACGGTTACCCTGCTTGGAATGGTACGACAGTTCATATTCCCTGCCCGTGCCGTATCCGTGCACCGACCGATCGTGATCCGAACCGAGGAGCACCGAACCGCGAATGGAAGAATCCACCTTCACCGTCGTTGTCGTATTCGTCCAGACGCTGATCATTCCCTGGTTGTTCGTCCTAGAATGAATGGTGTCCACAAACTGGATGTCCTCCGGGAGCGTCGGCGAATCGAGCCGCGCAAGGTCCTTGTCGAAGGAAGCGTCCTTTTCGCAATTGAAGAGCGGGAAGAGCCAGCCGCCGGTCTTCGATCCCGAACGCGTGCCGACGAGCGGCGTCGCCCACCACGTGTTGGTATGCGAGCCCTTGGCGCGCGTCCCGTAGAGGATCGAGGTGAAGTCGCCGGACTGTCCGTCATAATGATAGAGCGGCAGCAGGTAGTCGTAGCGCGTCGCGCCCTTCGCATCGCGGCTGTGTCCGTAGAGGAGCAGCGCGGTCAGGTCCGTCCGGCCGTTGTCGTACTTGGTGCAGCCCGAGAGGAGCGGCGGGATGACGTAGGAATCCGATTTCGCGATTTCGTTGCGGCTATACGCATAGGGAAGCGAGATGAAGGAATCCTTGTCTGTGTAGTAAAGCGGCAGGATCCAGGAATAGTCCTTGCTCCATCCGCCCAGCAGCGTCGCGAAGTTGCCGTCGCTGTCCTCGCGATAGAACGGGAACGCCCAGCTCGAGCGCTTGCCATCCTTGCCGCCCCAGGTCGCGCCGCCGAGACCCAGGAGGAAGTCCGCCTCGTGCGATCCGTCGCCGTTCGTCTTGCCGCCGGAGAGAAGGAGCGGCGCGGTCCAGGACTCGAGATTCCCGGCCGAGTCCTTTTCCTGGCACCACAGCAGCGAATAGAGGGATCGGTCGTCCCGGTACCAGAGCGGGAAGCACCACTGCGAGGACCTGTTGTGTCCGTAAAGCGGCGTCACGAAAGTCCCTTGGTTGTTCCTGTAATAGAGCGGCATGCACCAGGACGCCGCGTAGCCCTTGTCGTCCGACTTCCACCCGGCGGCGTTCAGGAGAAAGCCGTTCTGACGGACGCCGTCACGATAGACGCCGCCGGAAAGGAGCAGCGGAATCATCCAATGGTCGAGCCGGTCCTGGGCGTCCGTGTGATGATACCAGAGCGGCGAAGCGAAGGTGTGCGCGTCCCTGTACCAGCCGGGAAGTCCCCATTTCGCCTGCGCGGTCTGCCCGTAGACCGGTGTCACGAGAGTGCCCTGGTTATTGGCATAGTAGAACGGCGCGCACCAGGAGTCATGGAAGCCTTTGCTCGCGTCCGCGTTCCATCC